>JBJTFE010000322.1:0-9292 GCA_046093265.1 Phenylobacterium sp.
GCCCTGTTCCAGCTGATGATCAACCCCTTCGCCCTGACGCCCGGCTTCACCGGCCCGGCCCAGCCGTCCGGCAACGAGACCGCCTTTGATGAGGATGTCGGCGCCGAGGTCGGCCCCTTCATGATGGCCGCCATCAACACCAAGAATGTCCATCGCTCGAACTTCCTGCAGGGCCACCCCTGGGGGATGGACTTCGCCTATGACGAGATGTCCGTAACGGCGCCGGGCTCCAGCACCTCGTTTACCGACCTCGGCGGCGCCGGCGCGCCCAAGCCCGGGGAGGGCCCGAGCCTGGAGGAGCGGGAGAACGGTTTCTACGACATCCTGTTCGTGGGCATCGGCGCCGATGGCCGCAAGGTCCGCGTCTCGGTCAAGGGCGACCGCGACCCGGGCTACGGATCGACGTCCAAGATGATGGCCGAGACGGCGATCCAGCTGATCGGTACGCGGGCGACGCCGGGCGGGGTCTGGACCCCCGGCGCGGCCCTTGGCGTTCCGCTGATCGATCGACTCGCCGCCCGCGCCGGCCTGACCTTTACCGACGAGACGGCCTAGCTTCCGGCCTTCGCCTTCACCCGGCCGTCGTCCGGACGCTGGATGCGCGGGCCGAGATTCTCCATCACGGCGCGGGCGTCAAAGGTCTGGGCGTCATCGGCCCGCTTCGGGCCCCTGCCCAGGACGATCTCCGCCGAAGCGGTGAACTTCTCGATGGTGGACACCTCCGTCGGGGCCCGGTCGAAGGCTCCGTCCAGCCAGGGGTCATAGAACCGCCAGCCATTGGGCCCGTAGTACCGCCAGTAGGGCCGCCAGTGGGGCAGGAATGCGGGGCTGGGTTCGAACCGGTTCGTGGTCTTGCGGTCCGTGTCCCGGCTGACCAGGGTGAAGGTGTCATAGCCATTGGCCAGGGTCAGCTCAGCGGCCCGGTAGGCCAGGTAGAGCTCCACCGTCTCCCGCGAGGTGAGGCTGTTGCCGGTGAAGGTCACCCTGTAGCGGCCGGGCTCGATCCGCACGTCGGAATAGCCGCCGCGCCCGGAGGCGCCCTCCAGGAGGGGCTGGTAGGGCGTAGCGGTGGTGCAGGCGGCGAGGCCGGCGGCCAGGGCCAAGCCGGCGACAAAGGCGAAACGCTTCATGCGCATCGTGAGCTCCCGTGGAAATCTGCGAACAATTCTTCAACGCATCTCCGGCGAAAGTATGGCCGCCGGTCAGGAGAGGGCCACAAGAACCGCCTTGCCCAGGGCCCCGAACAACAGGATCGCCGTCGCCAGCGCCTGGATCGCAAAGCCCCTGCCGCGCTTGTCGGCGGCCTGTGAGTAGTCGACGGTGTAGAGGATGCGCCCCACGATCCAGACCAGGCCCAGCGCTGCAGCGGTCATGTCGCCCCAGTAGATGGCGAACAGCCAGAGGGACACGAGGAATATCGGCAGCCATTCCAGGGTGTTTCCCTGGACCCGCAGATACCGCTCCAGCATCGGATCGCCCGACATCGCCGGGGCGTCGATACCCGACTTCCGGCGGGCCATACCCACCCTGAGGCCCATCCAGAAGTAGGCGAGAAGGGCGAGCAGGGAGACGATCGCGGTCAGGTTCGGAAAGCTCATGGGGACTCCTCCAGTTTGGCCGGAGGGTGACATGACCCTGACCGTTGGGGAACTACCCTTGAGCGCGGCGGTCTCGCCGGGCCTGGACCCTCAGCCGCAGGGCGTTGAGCTTGATGAAGCCGGCGGCGTCGCGGTGGTCGTAGGCGACCCGGCCCTCCTCGAAGGTCACGAGGTCCTGGTCGTAGAGGGACCAGGGGCTGGTGCGGCCGATGACGGTGACATTGCCCTTGTAGAGCTTCACCCGGACCTGGCCGGTCACGTGCTTCTGCGACAGGTCGATGGCCGCCTGCAGCATCTCGCGCTCGGGGGCGAACCAGAAGCCATTATAGATCAGGCTGGCGTAGCGGGGCATCAGCTCGTCCTTCAGGTGCGCCGAGCCGCGGTCCAGGGTGATGGACTCGATGCCCCGGTGGGCGGCCAGCAGGATGGTCCCGCCGGGGGTCTCGTAGACGCCACGCGACTTCATGCCGACAAAGCGGTTCTCCACCAGGTCCAGGCGGCCGATCCCGTTGTCGTGGCCCAGCTGGTTCAGACGGGTCAGAAGGGTCGCCGGGCTCATCCGCACGCCGTCGATGGCGACGGGGTCGCCGCCCTCGAAGTCCATGGTGATGACGGTGGGCTCGTCGGGCGCGGCCTCCGGCGAGATCGTGCGCATGTGCACGAACTCCGGCGCTTCCACGGCCGGATCCTCCAGCAACTTGCCCTCTGACGAGGAGTGCAGGAGGTTGGCGTCGACGCTGAAGGGCGCCTCGCCGCGCTTGTGCTTGGTGATCTGGATCTGGTGCTTCTCGGCGAAGTCCAGCAGGGCCTCGCGGGACTTGAAGTCCCACTCCCGCCAGGGAGCGATGACGTGGATGTCGGGCTCCAGGGCGTAATAGCCCAGCTCGAAGCGGACCTGGTCGTTGCCCTTGCCGGTGGCGCCGTGGCTGACGGCGTCGGCGCCGGTCTGCCGGGCGATGTCGATCTGCTTCTTGGCGATCAGCGGCCGGGCGATGGAGGTGCCCAGGAGGTACTGGCCCTCATAGACGGTGTTGGCCCGAAACATGGGGAAGACGTAGTCGCGGACGAACTCCTCGCGCACGTCCTCGATGAAGATGTTCTCGGGCTTGACGCCGGCTGCCAGGGCCTTGGCGCGCGCCGGCTCGATCTCCTCGCCCTGGCCGAGGTCGGCGGTGAAGGTCACGACCTCCGCCCCATACTCGGTCTGCAGCCACTTCAGGATGATCGAGGTGTCGAGGCCGCCGGAATAGGCGAGGACGACTTTCTTGATGTCAGGCTTGTTCATGTGGCGAAGCCTAAGCCAAGTATTGCGAAATTGGGTTGCGAAGATGCTATCATGCAAGCAATGAAAGGCAGAAAATTCTAATTCAACGCGGATACGAAACCAAAAATGCCATCACGGATGGACGCCATCGATCGCCGCATCCTTCGCGCCCTCCAGCGCGACGGGCGGATCCAGAACAATGAGTTGGCGGCGGAGGTCGGCCTGTCCCCCTCGCCCTGCCTCAGGCGGGTGCGCCTTCTCGAGGAGGCCGGCGTTATCGACCGCTACGTCGCGGTGCTCGATGGAGCCAGCGTAGGCTTTGGCCTGACGGTCTTCGCCAGGGTCTGGTTCAAGACCCAGGATGGGGAGCAGACCCAGAAATTCGCTGAGACCGTCCGGCAGTTTCCCGAGGTCGTCGAATGCTACCTCACCACCGGGGACTGTGACGCTCTGCTGCGGATCGTGACGAAGGACCTGAACACCTACTGGCGGTTCCAGGCCGACCATCTGACCCGCATACCCAGCGTGCAGAGCGTCAAGACCGACGTGCCGATGGAGACGATCAAGCGCAGCTTCGAGCTGCCGATTCCCGAAGGCCCCTGAGATCCGGCCCCCGACCGGGTCGCCGGAGGCTCAGACGGTGACCTGGGCGCCCATTTCGACAACGCGGCCCGGCGGGATCCGGAAGAAGTCCGTCGGGTTGGCGGCGTTGCGCATCAGGAAGATGAACAGCTTGTCCTGCCACAGCGGCATGCCGGAACTGGCGGAGGGCACCACGGACCGCCGGCCCAGGAAGAAGCTGGTGGCCATGATGTCGAACTTCAGCCCCTGCTGGCGGCACAGGGTCAGGGCCTTGGGGATGTTGGGGCTTTCCATGAAGCCGTACGAAAGGGTCAGCTTCTTGAAGTCGTCGTTGACCGCTTCGATGCGTATCCGCTCTTCGTCCCGAACCCTCGGGGTCTGGGCCGTGACGACGGTGAGAATGATGTTCCGCTCGTGCAGGACCTTGTTGTGCTTGAGGTTATGCATCAGGGCGACGGGGGCGACGTCCGGATCGGATGTCAGGAAGACCGCCGATCCGGAGGCCCTGTGCGGCGGCCGAGCCTGAAGCATTTCGGACAGCTCCGTCAGCGCCACGGAATCCTTGCGCGTCTTCTCGGCCAGGATCCGGGTCCCGAGGCTCCAGGTCCACATGATCACCACCAGGACGCCCCCGGCAACCAGCGGCAGCCAGGCGCCCTGGGGCAGTTTGAGCAGGTTCGAGGAGATGAAGACCATGTCCAGGGCGCCGAACCCGGCGGCCGTCAAACCTGCGAGCCAGAGAGGCTTCTTCCAGAGGTACCGGATGATCACGAAGAACAGCAGGGTGTCGACGAACATCGAGCCCGTCACCGCGATCCCGTAGGCGGCGGCGAGGTTGGAAGAGGTCTGGAAGGTTACCAGAAGCAGCATCACACCGACCATCAGGAAGGTGTTCACCTGGGGCACATAAATCTGCCCGGCCTGGGTCTCTGAGGTGCGGCGGATGTCGATCCTCGGCAGCAGGCCCAGCTGAACCGCCTGCTGTGTCATGGAGAAGGCGCCGGTGATCACCGCCTGGCTGGCGATCACGCTGGCGGCGGTCGCCATCAGCAGCACCGGCCAGTAGATCAGGGTCGGAACCATTCCGAAGAAGGGATTATCGCTCATCTCAGGCCGGTCGAGCACCAGGGCGCCTTGGCCAAGATAGTTCAGGATCAGGGCCGGCAAGACCAGGGCCAGCCAGCCCGCCCGGATCGGCGCCTTGCCGAAGTGGCCCATGTCCGCATACAGCGCCTCCGCGCCGGTGACGGCCAGGAAGACGCTGCCGAGGATGACGAAGCCCACGAAACCGTTGTTCAGGAGGAAGATCACCCCGTAGTGCGGCAGAAGGCCCCTCAGGACATCGGGGCTGTCGAAGATGTGATAAAGGCCCAGTCCGCCCAGGATCAGGAACCAGGCGGCCGTAATCGGCCCGAAGGCCCGGGCGATGCTCGCCGTGCCCCGGGACTGGACGAGGAAGAGCGTCACCAGGATGACGCCCGCGATGGGCAGGACCAGCCTTCCGAGCTCGGGGCTCACTCCGGGGGCGTCCCGCAACCCTTCCACCGCCCCCAGGACCGAGATGGCCGGGGTGATCACGCCGTCTCCATAAAACAGGGCGGCGCCGACCATGCCCAGGAAGAGGACGGCGCCCGAGCGCACCGGAAGGGCGCGCTGTGCCAGGGCCATCAGGGCCAGGGTCCCGCCCTCGCCCTTGTTGTCGGCGCGCATCAGGAAGGCGACATACTTGATCGTGACCACCAGGATCAGGGCCCAGGTGATCAGGGAAACCACGCCGAGGACGGAAAGCTCGACCGACACCTCGGAGCGCGAATGGGCCAGGGCCTCGCGCATGGCGTAGAGTGGACTGGTGCCGATATCGCCGAAGACGACGCCGAGGGCGCCGAGGGCCAGGGCCAGCAGACCTTCCTTGCGTCCGTGGGCCGCGTCCGCTGACGCCGGAGCCGCCCCGCCCGAAGACTCAGCCGGATCCGCCATGTCTTTCCCCGAGGGGCCATTCGCCCCGCCGCGGCGGCCCGATGCCGACGTGCGCCGGCGCGATACACGCTTTCCCCCGCCGGTTCAATGCGGCGTCCGACCCGGGTGACGGTCTTGCGCCGCGGCCCGGGAACCGCCAAATCTGCAGCATGTTCATCCAGACCGAACCCACCCCCAATCCGCAGGTCCTGAAGTTCCTGCCCGGCCGCGCCGTCATGGAGTCCGGCTCCCGGGATTTCCGGGACCCGGAGGATGCCGCCGCGTCGGCCCTGGCGGCGGAAATCTTCGGGCTCGAAGGCGTCAACCGGGTCTTTTTCGGCGCCGACTTCCTGACCGTCGGCAAGCTCGTCTCGGCGGACTGGGATCATCTGAAGGCCCCGGTCCTGGCGGCCATCATGGACCATTTCACGTCCGGTCGGCCGCTGTTCGAGGCGGCGGACGAATCCGCTCCGGCGGACGACGCTTATGAGGGCGAGACCGCCCAGGTGGTGGCCGAGATCCGGGAGCTTCTCGACACCCGGATCCGCCCCGCCGTGGCGCGGGATGGCGGCGACATTCTGTTCGACCGGTTCGAGGCGGACAGCGGGACGGTCTGGCTGCACATGCGGGGCGCCTGCGCCGGTTGCCCGTCCTCCTCCGCCACCCTCAAGGCCGGCGTGGAAAACATGCTCAAGCACTATGTGCCCGAGGTGGTCCGGGTCGAGCAGACCCTCTAGTCCGTTTGATGCGGATTCTCGCCGTCGACACCTGCCTCGCCGCCTGTTCGCTCGCCGTCCTTGACGGTCAGCGCGTGGCTGCAGCGGCCGGCGAGCCGATGGACCGGGGCCACCAGGAGCGCCTGGCGCCCCTGGCCCGGGAGGTGATGGCGCGGTCCGGCATGGCGTTTTCCGACCTCGACCGCATCGCTGTCACCCTCGGCCCGGGCTCCTTCACCGGACTTCGCGTCGGCCTGGCCTTCGCCAAGGGGCTCGGGCTGGCTCTCGACCGTCCTGTGGTGGGTCTGGGCTGTCTGGAAGTCCTGGCGGCGCCCTTTGCGGAGTCTCCCGGCCGGACCCTGGCCCTCCTGTCCGGAAGGGCCGGATCGGTCAGCCGACAGATCTTCGAGGCGGGACGAGCGCTTGGCGAGCCGGTTCTTGGGCCGATTGAGGAACTGCGGGGGCTGGCCCCGATGGCGCGGATTGTCGGCGAGACGGGTCTGGCCGACGGTTTCCTGCCCGGGGCCGCCCGCCTGCCCGCCGGCGCCCCCGACCCCGTCTGGCTCGCGCGGCTGGCCATGCATCGGACGCCCGGCGGCCTCAGCCCCCTCTACATGCGACCACCCGACGCCCGCCTGCCGGCCAGCCGGACGCCGACATGAGCGTGCGCCGGGCCGGACCCGACGACCTGCTCCTTCTGGCGAGCCTGCATGCTGAAGCCTTCCAACCGGGTTGGAGCGCCGGCGAGATCGCCAGCCTCGAGGCCCTGGCCCTTCTGGAAGCGCCGCACGGCATGATCCTCGTGCGGATCGTCGCCGGAGAGGCGGAGATTCTGACCCTCGCTGTCCGGCCCGGCTCCCGGCGGCTTGGCGTTGGCGGCCGCCTGGTCCGCGCGGGGATCGAGGCCGCCGAAGTCCAGGGCGCGGGGACGGTCTTCCTCGAGGTCGCCGAGGACAATGCGCCGGCGAGAGGCCTCTATGTCAGTCAGGGTTTTCTGGAGGTTGGCCGGCGCCCCGGGTACTATCCGAGGCCCGGGGCCAAGGCGGCGGACGCCCTGATCCTGCGGAGGACGCTTAACACGGGCCCCTGAAGCCCGTATCTAGGGTCGAGGAGACTTCCGCTTGGACCGTATCGAGAACCTCTGCATCGCCAAGGGCATGCGCATGACCGACCAGCGCCGCGTCATCGCACGCGTCCTGTCGGCGGCGCAGGACCACCCCGATGTGGAAGAGCTTCACCGGCGCGCCCACGCTGTCGATCCGCGGATTTCCATCGCGACCGTCTATCGGACCGTGCGCCTTTTCGAAGAGGCCGGCATCCTGTCCCGGCTGGATTTCCGGGACGGCCGCTCCCGCTATGAAGAGGCGTCCGAGACCCACCACGACCACCTGATCGACATGACCACCGGCAAGGTGATCGAGTTTGTCGATCCGGAGATCGAGGCCCTGCAGGAGGCGATCGCCCGCCGCCTGGGCTATCGTCTCGTGGACCACCGTCTCGAGCTCTACGGCCTGCCCGTCGATGAGTGACTCCCGCGCCCCGGCGCCGAAGCGGCTCTACATCCGCACCTACGGCTGCCAGATGAACGTCTATGACAGCGAGCGCATGGCCGATGTGCTTGCCCCGCTCGGTTACGCCATGACCGAGCGTCCGGAGGACGCCGACCTCGTGGTCCTCAACACCTGCCACATCCGCGAGAAAGCCACCGAGAAGGTCTATTCGGAACTCGGCCAGCTGAAGGCGATGAAGACCGAGCGCGCCGCAGCCGGACTGGGCATGACCATCGCCGTGGCCGGCTGCGTGGCCCAGGCCGAGGGCGTGGAGATCCTGCGCCGCCAGCCGGCCGTGGACCTGGTGGTTGGACCTCAGGCCTACCACCAGCTGCCCGAGCTCATCGCCCGAACCCACCGGGCCCGGGGGGAACGGCTGGCCGCCGATTTCGCGCCGGAGGCCAAGTTCGACGCCCTGGGCGCCGGCCGGTCCGCCTCGGGCGTCACCGCCTTCCTTACCGTCCAGGAGGGCTGCGACAAGTTCTGCACCTTCTGCGTGGTGCCCTACACCCGGGGCGGGGAATGGTCCCGGCCTGCGGAGGCCATCCTCGCCGAGGCCCGCAGTCTGGCCGGGCGAGGCGTACGCGAGGTCACCCTGCTGGGCCAGAACGTCAACGCCTGGTCCGGCGAAGGCGGGCTGGGCGGCCTGGCCCGCCGGCTAGCCCGGATCGAGGGCCTGGACCGGATCCGCTACACCACCAGCCATCCCCGGGACATGGACGACGACCTGATCGCCGCCCATGCCGAACTGCCCCAGCTCATGCCCTACCTGCACCTGCCCGTGCAGTCCGGGTCTGACCGCATGCTCAAGGCCATGAACCGCGGCCATACCGCCGAGTCCTACCTGCGCCTGATCGAGAAAATCCGCGCCGCGCGCCCGGACATCGCCCTGTCCGGCGACTTCATCGTCGGCTTTCCCGGCGAGCGGGAGTCAGACTTCGAGGCGACACTCGCCCTGGTCCGGGAGGTCGGATACGCCTCGGCCTTCACCTTCAAGTACTCCCGCCGGCCCGGTACGCCCGCCGCCGCTCAGCCCGGCCAGGCGGACGAGGCGGTCAAGGACGAACGCCTCGCGCGGCTGAACGCTCTCATCGAAGCGCAACAGAAGGTCTTCAACGCCGCCCAGGAAGGGCGCGTCCTGCCGGTCCTGTTCGAGAAACCTGGCCGCCATCCGGGTCAGCTGTCGGGCCGCAGCCCCCATCTCCAGGCGGTTCACTGCGAAGGACCGTCAGAGCTGATCGGCCGGATCGCCCCCGTGCGGATCGACTCCGCCGCCCGGATGAGCCTGTCGGGAACCCTCCTCGCCGAAGCCCTGCCCGCATGAGCCGCACTGCGGAGTTCGTCACCCTGTCCGAGGCCGCGTCCCGCGCCATCGCCGGGCCCTCCAGCCGGCATGCGGCCCTGATCGAGGACGCCTTTGACGTCCTGGTCGAGACGCCCGGCGGCGGCGTCTCCCTGACCGGCGAGGTCCGCGGCCGGGCCTCCGCCAAGAAGGTCGTCGAGGCCCTCGCCCTGCGCGCCGAGCGGGGGCTTGAGGTGGCCGAGGCCGACGTGCGGGTGGCCATCGGCCAGGCGCGGACCGGGCGCGGTTCGCCCCCCGGGACCCTGCCGTCGGGCCGGCGCGGC
>JBJTFE010000323.1:0-3621 GCA_046093265.1 Phenylobacterium sp.
GTTCAGAGCCGTCTGGCCGCCCATGGTCGGCAGGAGGGCGTCGGGGCGCTCGGCGGCGATGATCTTCTCGACCATTTCCGGCGTGATCGGCTCGACATAGGTCGCGTCGGCCACATCCGGGTCCGTCATGATCGTGGCGGGGTTGGAGTTGAACAGGATGATCCGGTAGCCCTCGGCCCTCAGGGCCTTGCAGGCCTGGACGCCGGAATAGTCGAACTCGCAGGCCTGGCCGATGACAATGGGGCCCGCGCCGATGATCAGGATCGAGGAGATGTCGGTGCGTTTGGGCATGGAAACACTCGCGCGCAGGGCCAGCGCGCGCGCCTGCGCGCTGCGTCCCGACCGGATTGAAGGCTAAGGCGCCCGTTTAGAGGGGGACTCGGGGCGGTGCAAGCGGCGATGCCCCCCGCCAGCGCCCGCCTGGCTTCCGCCCACAGGAAAACGGGCCGGAGGGGAGACCGCCAAAGAAAAACGGGCCGGCGTTTCCGCCGACCCGTTGAAGGGGTTCCCTTTCGGGATGAGGTCAGACGGACAGGTTGCCCGCAGACATCTTCCCGCTGCGCTTGTCGCGCTCGAGCTCGTAAGTCACCTTCTGACCTTCGTTGAGCGAGCGGAGGCCCGCACGCTCGACGGCGGAGATGTGCACGAACACATCCGGGCCGCCTTCGTCAGGTTGAATGAAGCCGTAGCCCTTGGTTCCGTTGAACCACTTCACGGTGCCGGTAGCCATATTGATCGATCGTCCTTGATAGATAGGCCCGCAACCCCGGAGTTGGGGCGCACGGGATCAAAAATCGAAGGAGGTCGGAAGCAGGCCCGGTGCGTCAGAAGAAGCGTCGAAAAAGCAGCCGAACCTACGAGATTTGACACTCTACTATGACGGAAGTCCCCCCCGGTGGCAAGCGACCCACACTCCGACGACTCTCAGGAGGAGCACAGGGCTAAGCCGGCCGAGGGGGCAAGGGCGGTTCAGCCGCCCCTCCGCCTGGCGACGCCTCAGGCCCGGGCGGCGTCCATCAGGTCGGCGAAACGCTGGAACAGGTAGAGGGAGTCGGTCGGCCCGGGCGAGGCCTCGGGGTGATGCTGGACCGAGAAGACCGGGCGGCCGGAGAGGGCGATGCCGGCGTTGGTGCCATCGAACAGGGAGACGTGGGTTTCCTCCACGCCTGCCTGAAGGCTTTCGCGGCTGACCGTGAAGCCGTGGTTCATGGAGACGATCTCGACCTTGCCGGTGGTCAGGTCCTTGACCGGATGATTGGCCCCATGGTGGCCCTGATCCATCTTTTCGGTGCGCGCACCCAGCGCCAGGGCCAGCATCTGATGGCCGAGACAGATGCCGAAGACCGGCGTGCCGGACTCCACCAGCCTGCGGATCTGCGGGACGGCGTAGGTTCCGGTCGCCGCGGGATCGCCAGGTCCATTGGACAACAGCACCCCGTCCGGCTTCAGGGCCAGGATGTCTTCGGCGGAGGTCGGGGCGGGAACAACCGTGATGCGGGCGCCGAGGGAGGCCAGGGCGCGCAGGATGTTCCGCTTCACGCCGAAGTCCATGACCACGACATGGTAGCGATCCTGGGCCGGCCGGGCGTAGCCTGCAGGCCAGCCGTAGAGGCCCTCCTCCCAGGTGAAGGCCTGCCGGCAGGTGGCGTCCTTCGCCAGGTCCAGTCCGACGATCCCGGCCCACTCCGCCGCCTGCCGTCGCAGGGCGGGCAGGTCGAAGCGTCCGTCCGGGGCATGGGCGATCACCGCATGGGGCATGCCCTGCTCGCGGATCCGGCGGGTCAGGGCGCGGGTGTCCACGCCCGACAGGCCGATCACGCCCCGCCGGGCCATCCAGGCGCCCAGGTCGCCCTCGGCGCGCCAGTTGGCTGGCGGTGTCGGGGCGTCGCGGAAGATGGCGCCCCGGGCGGCGGTGGCGGAATCGCCCGCCACCTGCTCGAGGTCCTCGGTGTTCACCCCGACATTGCCTACGTGGGGAAAGGTGAAGGCGACAACCTGGGCCATGTAGGAGGGATCGGTGAGGATCTCCTGGTAGCCGGTCATGGCGGTGTTGAAGCAGACCTCGCCCACGGCCGAGCCCGTTGCGCCGCAGCCCTCGCCCTGCAGGACAGTCCCGTCCGCCAGGACCAGGACGCCTGTGACGCCGGGGAGGAGATCGCTCATGGCAGGCCGCTCCTGGGGCAGGGTGGGGGCTCGCAAAAAGGCGGGCGAGGATGCATCCTGCCCGCCCCACGGCCGTTGAGGGTCTGGTAATGACTCGCGGCGGGCCGGTCAATGCGGCGTGGGGGCCGCAGCCCCGGGCAGGGTCCGCCTCAGGGAGATCGCCATGTCGGAGACCGTCTTCATCGATCCTGACCGGGGCGCCTGGTCGGTGTTCAAGGGCCTGCTGTCGGGCGCGCCCATCCATATGCTGAACCTGATCCGGCTGCGCGACCGCGCCGCCTATCCCGAGGGTCATGAGGACCACGGAAAGGACATGTCCGGGCTGGAGGCCTATCGCGCCTACGGCCGCACCACCGCCCACATCTTCGCCCGGGTCGGGGGGCCGGCAGGTCTGGGTGGGCCGACCGGAGGTGACCGTCACCGGCCCGCAGTCCGAAGCCTGGGACCTGGCCTTCATCGCCCAGTACCCCGACGCGAGGGCCTTCATCGAGATGGTGCGCGATCCCGAATACCGCGTGCTGGTGGCGCACCGCACGGCTGGCGTCG
Organism: Phenylobacterium sp.; assembly: GCA_046093265.1. Taxonomy (GTDB): domain Bacteria; phylum Pseudomonadota; class Alphaproteobacteria; order Caulobacterales; family Caulobacteraceae; genus Phenylobacterium. The sequence goes on from JBJTFE010000323.1 coordinate 2,710, forward strand.
CCGACTCCCGTCTGATCTGCATGTCCCCCCGGGAGCCCGGCGAGGGCTTTGGCGAATAGCCGCACCCCATGAAGCGCATCACCACCGTCGGCCTCGACGCCGACGACACCCTCTGGCACAACGAGACCCTGTTCCGCCTGACGCAGGAGCGGTTCTGCGACCTCCTGTCCGACCGGGCGTACCCGGAGGCCCTGATGGCTCGGCTGGCCGAGGTGGAGGCGCGCAACCTTCGGCTCTACGGGTACGGCGTGAAGGGCTTCACCCTGTCGATGATCGAGACGGCCATGGAGCTGACCCACGGCGAGGCGCCGGCGTCGGTTGTGCGCGAGATCCTGGCCGTCGGGCGGGAGATGCTGAACGAGCCGGTCGAGCCCCTGCCGGGGGTGGAGGCCGCCCTGGCCGCCCTGTCGAACGACTACCGGCTTGTGCTGGTGACCAAGGGCGACCTCCTGCACCAGGAGCAGAAGCTGGCGGCCTCGGGCCTGGGCGACCTGTTCGTGGCCGTCGAGATCGTCAGCGAAAAGACCGCCTCGACCTACTCCGCCGTGTTCGACCGCCATGGCTCGGGTCCGGGCCGGGCGGTGATGTGCGGCAACTCCGTCCGCTCGGATATCCTCCCGGCCCTGGAGGCGGGCGCCTATGCGGCCCATGTGCCCTATCCCATGACCTGGGCCCACGAGCACGCCGATCCGCCCGTCGGGCACCCCCGCTTCGCCGAACTGGCGACGATCGCCGAGTTGCCCGGCTGGGTGGCCGGGCTGGGATAGGACACCCCCCTCCGCAGACCCCCTCCGGCCCGCTGCGCGGTCCACCTCCCCCTCGAGAGGTGGAGGAATTGCTGGGCCAGTTGCTCCCCTGCGGGGGAGCTCCGGGCGTAGCCCGGTGAGGGGGCTTGCTGAGGAGCCGTTGACC
>JBJTFE010000324.1:0-5233 GCA_046093265.1 Phenylobacterium sp.
TTCCTGAAATCCGCGAAGCGGTGCGCCGCCTCTGCGCCGGCTTTCCCGGCGAGTACTGGCGCGAGAAGGACCGCGAGCGGGCCTATCCCGCAGAATTTGTCCAGGCCCTGACGGATTCCGGCTTCCTGTCGGTCCTGATTCCCGAGGCCTATGGCGGATCGGGGCTGGGCCTCGGCGCGGCCATCGTCGTGCTGGAGGAGGTCCACCGCTCGGGCTGCAACGGCGGCGCCAGCCACGCCCAGATGTACACCATGGGCACCCTCCTGAAGCACGGCAGCGAGGCCCAGAAGGCGACCTACCTGCCGAAGATCGCCTCGGGTGAATTGCGCCTCCAGGCCTTCGGCGTGACGGAACCGGGCGCGGGCACCGACACGACCCGCATCACCACCTTCGCCCGTCGGGACGGAGACCATTACGTCGTGCGCGGCCAGAAGATCTGGATCAGCCGGGCCGAGCACTCCGACCTCATGGTCCTTTTGTGCCGCACCACCGCCCGCGAGGACGCCGCCCGGCCCAGCGACGGCATGAGCGTGCTCCTCGTCGACATGCGCGAGGCCGTCGGCAACGGCCTGACCATCCGGCCCATCCGCACCATGCTGAACCACGCCACGACGGAGCTGTTCTTCGATGACCTTGGGGTGCCGGTGGCGAACCTGATCGGCAAGGAGGGCCAGGGCTTCCGCTACATCCTCGACGGCATGAACGCCGAGCGGATCCTGATCGCCGCCGAATGCATCGGCGACGCCAAGTTCTTCATCGACCGGGCCAGCGCCTACGCCCGCGAGCGCGAGGTCTTCGGTCGACCCATCGGCCAGAACCAGGGCGTCCAGTTCCCCATCGCCCGGGCCCATGTCCAGACCAGCGCCGCCGACCTGATGGTGCGCCACGCCGCCGACCTGTTCGACGCCGGCGAGGCCTGCGGGACAGAGGCCAACATGTGCAAGATGCTGGCCTCCGAGGCCTCCTGGTTCGCCGCGGACACCTGCATCCAGGTCCATGGCGGGTTCGGCTTCGCCGAGGAATACGATATCGAGCGCAAGTTCCGGGAGACCCGCCTCTACCAGGTGGCCCCGATCTCCACCAACCTGATCCTTAGCCACGTGGGCAACCATGTGCTGGGCCTGCCCAAGAGCTTCTGATGTACGAACTGCTGACCGGGCTTCGCGTCGTCGAGGGCTCCGCCTTCGTGGCCGGACCGACCTGCGGCCTCTACCTCGCCCAGCTGGGCGCCGAGGTCATCCGCTTCGACAACATTGGCGGCGGGCCGGACTTCAACCGCTGGCCCCTCAGCCGCGGCGGCGACAGCTTCTACTGGGAGGGCCTGAACAAGTCGAAGAAGTCCATCGCCATCGACCTCTCGCGTCCCGAGGGGCGGCGGCTGGCCCAGGAGCTGGCGACGGCGCCGGGCGACAATGGCGGGGCCTTCGTCACCAACTTCCCGGTCGAGGGCTTCCTGTCCTACGAGGCCCTCTCGGCCCTGCGCCCCGACCTTGTCTGCGTCCGGGTGATGGGCTGGGCCGATGGCCGTCCGGGCGTCGACTACACCATCAACAGCGCCGTGGGCGTCCCGCTGTTCACAGGGCATGCGGACGATCCCCGGCCGGTGAACCACATCCTGCCGGCCTGGGATCTCCTGACCGGCGGCTATGCGGCCTTCTCCCTGGTCTCGGCCCTGATGGCCCGCAGCCGGGACGGGAAGGGCAGGGAGGTGCGCCTGCCCCTGTCAGACATCGCCGCCGCCAGCCTCGCCAATCTCGGCATGCTGGCCGAGGCGACCCTGGGGGAGGGCGACCGGCCCCGGGTGGGCAACGACATCTTCGGGGCCTTCGGGCGCGACTTCACCACCGCTGACGGCGTCCGGATCATGCTGGTGGCCATCACGCCGCGCCAGTGGTCGGGCATTCAGCCCCTGCTGGGCATTGTCGAGGCGGTGAAGGCCCTGGAGGCCGAACTGGGCGTCGACTTCGCCCGCGACGAAGGCCTGCGCTTCACGCACCGCGACCGCCTGGTCCCGATCTTCGACGCCGCCATGGCTCGCCGGAACCTCGCCGAGCTCGTTCCCGCCTTCGAGCAGCTGGGCGTCTGCTGGGGGCCGTACCAGACCCTGTCGCAGGCGGCGAAGGACCCGCGCCTGTTCGCCGGCAACCCCGTCTTCTCGACCCTGACCCATCCGTCGGGCGAGACCTATCCCGCCGCCGGCTTCGCCGGGACGGTGCCCCAGGATGCGCGCCTGCCGGCCCGTCCCGCCGCCCGGCTGGGCCAGCATACGGATGAGGTCCTGGCCAGCGTCCTGGGCCTTTCCTCGGCGCAGATCGGCAAGCTTCACGATGACGGCGTCGTCGCCGGACCGGAGGGCAGATGAGCGACGATTCGACGATCCGCGTCCAGGAGGCCGCGCCCGGCGTGCTGCAGGTCACCCTGAACCGCCCCGAGGCGGCCAACGCCCTGTCCACGGCCATGGGCCGGGAACTCCTCAACCTCTGGGGCCGCCTCTCCGCCGACGCGACCGTCCGGGCCGCGGTCCTGACCGGGGAGGGCCGGTTCTTCTGCGCCGGCGCCGACCTGAAGGAGCGGGACGGCATGACCGACGAGGCCTGGGCCGACCAGCACCGCCTGTTCGAGGACATGATCCGCGCCCAGCTGGCCTGTCCCTTCCCGGTCCTCGCCGCCGTCAACGGCGCGGCCATGGGCGGCGGCGCCGAGATGGCCCTGGCCTGCGACTTCGCCTGGGCGGGCGAGAGCGCCCGAATGGGCCTGCCGGAAGCCGGGCTGGGCATCATCCCGGGCCTCGGCGGCACCCAGCTGCTGACCCGCGCCGTCGGCGAGCGCCGGGCCTCGGAGATGCTGATGAGCGGCCTGCCGGTTGATGCGGCGGAGGCCCTGTCCATTGGCCTCGTCAACGCCGTGCGGCCGAACGAGACCCTGGTCGCCGACCTTGTGGCCCGCGCCGTCCTGATCGCCACCAAGGCGCCCCTGTCGATCCGGGCGGTGAAGGCGGTGGTGCGCACCGGCGCGGTCCTGCCCCTGGCCGAGGCGATGGAGCTGGAGCTGTCCGAGTACAACCGCCTCTTCACCACCGAGGACCGGCGCGAGGGCGTCGCGGCCTTCAACCAGAAGCGTCCGGCGGTCTTCCGGGGCGTCTGAGCCTCAGGCCGAAGCCAGTTCGCCGCAGACGAAGGCGTCTTCGCCCGCCTCGATGAGCCCGGCCAGCACCTCGCCGGCGTCGTCCGGACGGACCGTCAGGATCAGGCCGACCCCGCAGTTGAAGGTGCGGCGCATCTCGGCGTCGGCAACGCCTCCGGCCTCCTGGAGCCAGCCGAACACCGGCGGCGGGGTCCAGGCGTTCCAGTCGAACCGCGCCCGTAGCCCCTCGGCGATGACCCTGGGCGGGTTCTCGATGAGGCCGCCGCCGGTGATGTGGGCGCAGGCGCTGACCCGACCCGCACGGATCTGCGGCAGGACCTGGCGGACATAGATGCGCGTCGGGCGCATCAGGGCCGAGGCCAGGGTCTCGTCGTCCGAGAAGGGGGAGGCGGCGCTCCAGTCCAGGCCCGAGCGTTCGACGATCCGGCGGACCAGGGAATAGCCGTTGGAGTGCGGGCCTGAAGAGGCGAGGCCAATGATGACGTCGCCGGCCTTCTGGTCCCCGAGCCTCGGCAGGACGGCGCCCCGCTCCACGGCGCCCAGGGAAAAGCCGGCGAGGTCGTAGTCGCCCGCCGCATACATGCTCGGCATCTCCGCCGTCTCGCCGCCCGCCAGGGCGCATCCGGCCTGCCGGCAGCCCTCAGCGATGCCGGCGACGACCCGGGCGGCGGAGTCCACGTCCAGCTTGCCGGTCGCGAAATAGTCCAGGAAGACCAGCGGCTCCGCTCCCTGCGCCAGCAGGTCGTTTACGCACATGGCCACGAGGTCGATCCCCACCGTGTCGTGCTGGCCGGTGTCGATGGCGATCTTGAGTTTCGTGCCGACCCCGTCCGTGGTCGAGACAATCAGGGGATCCGAGAAACCTGCGGCCTTAAGGTCGAGGAGCGCTCCGAACCCCCCCAGGGAGCCATCGGCCCCGGGGCGACGCGTGGCCCTGGCGAGAGGCTTGATCCGGTCCACGAGAGCGGCCCCGGCGTCGATGTCCACACCCGCCTGGGCGTAGGTGAGACCGTTCTGACGCTCGCTCATGGCCGGACCTTTCGACAAAATCGCCCGCCGGGCTTGCAGACTCGGCCCCGCGCGAGCGTATAGCTAGCCCATGACCCCCATCACGACCACCGCCGAGCTTGAGACTTTCTGCGCCAAAGTCAGGGGACAGGATTTCGTCGCCGTGGACACCGAGTTCATGCGCGAGACGACCTACTGGCCGAAGCTCTGCCTGATCCAGGCCGCCACGCCGGACGCCGAGGCGGTGATCGATCCCCTGACGGAAGGACTGGACCTGGAGCCCTTCCTGGGGCTCCTTCGCGACGCCTCCATCACGAAAGTCTTCCACGCCGCCCGACAGGATGTCGAAATCTTCAATATTCTCAACGCGATGCCGGTATCTCTTTTCGATACCCAGGTCGCGGCCATGGCGGCGGGCTACGGCGAACAGATCGCCTACGACGCTCTGGTCCGCAATATGCTGAAGATCGAGCTCGACAAGTCCAGCCGCTTCACCGACTGGGCGCGCCGGCCGCTCACGGACAACCAGCTGACCTACGCCTTGGCCGACGTGACGCACCTTGCAGCCCTCTACCCGCGCCTGCGGACCCGGCTGGAGGCGGAGGGCCGTCTCGCCTGGGTGGCGGACGAGATGACCTCGCTTTGCGACCCCACCCTCTATGACGTTTCTCCCGAGAACGCCTGGCGGCGCCTTAAGCCGCGCAAACAGACCCCACGGTATCTCAGCGTCTATCGCGCGGTCGCCGAGTGGCGCGAGCGCACAGCGCAGCTTCGCGATCAGCCTCGCAGCCGGATTCTCAAGGACGACGCCATTGACGAGCTGGCCAGCCAGGCTCCGACCGATCCCGGCCAGATGGACCGGCTCCGCTCGGTGCCCAAGGGCTTCTCCGGGTCGCGCTTCGGTCCCGAACTCCTCGAGATCATCCGTGAGGCCCTACGCAATCCGGAGGCCAGCGCCCCGACGGTGGAGAGGACACGGGCGCCGCATAATCCCGCCGCGGGAGCCGTCGTCGAACTTCTCAAGGTGCTGCTGAAGGCCCGCGCCGAGGATGCGGGGGTCGCCTCCAAGCTCATCGCCACC
>JBJTFE010000325.1:0-5493 GCA_046093265.1 Phenylobacterium sp.
GAGTTCCTGGGCGGGGTCCTGCCCATCACGCCCCAGACCCCGAACCCGATCCCCGCAGGGACAGCCGCCTCGACCCGGACCTTCGGCCTGCATCCGGCCATGGCGCCTCTCGTCCAGGGCGCCGCCAGTCCCTGGAACGCCGGCCGCCTGGCCGTGGTGGCCAATGTGGGGCCCCTTATCACCCCCACGACCAAGGCCCAGTACGTCGCGCGCAGCGTTCCCCTTCCCCTGACCCTGATGTCGCACAACGACCAGCAGTCAATCTGGCAGTCCGGGGCGGCCGAGGGGGCCCAGCGGGGCTGGGGCGGCCTGATGGCCGACACCATGCTGGCCCAGAATGGCTCCAACTCGGTCTTCACCGCGGTCTCGGCCAATGGAAACGCCGTCTTCCTGTCCGGCGCGACGGCGGTCCAGTACCAGATCTCAACGGGGGCCCAGCCCGCGATCCAGCCGACGGCGGCTGCTGCCAGTACGCTCTACGGCTCGGCCGTCGCCGCCCAGGCCCTCTCGGAGTCCATCCGCGACACCTCGGGCCTCAGCCTCGTCGCCCAGGACCACGCCGCCATGACCCGCCGGGCGATGGATTCGGCGCAGGCCCTGAACTCAGCCTTCGCCACCACCTCTGCGGCGGCCATCCCCGCGCCTTCCCCCTATGTGAACCCCGTCACCGGCCTGGTCGAGGCCAACACCCTGGCCACCCAGTTGATGACCGTCGCCCGTTCCGTGGCCGCAGCCCCGGTCCTTGGGGTGACCCGGCAGGTCTTCTTTGTCGGCCTGGGCGGCTTCGACACCCATGACCTGCAGAACCCCACCCATACCAACCTCCTCGGCAAGGTGGCGCATGCCATGGCCTATTTCGACGGGGTGCTGGGCAATGTCGGCGGACTGAACATGCGCGGGGCGGTGACCACCTTCACCATGTCCGACTTCAGCCGGACCTTCAGTTCGAATGGCGACGGCACCGACCACGCCTGGGGCGGACACCAGTTCATCATGGGCGGCGCAGTCCGGGGTCGGGACATGTTCGGCCAGTTCCCGACGGTCGGGGTCGACCGGACGGGCTTCAGCAATCCCAACATGAGCGGCAACATCCTGGTGCCGACGACCTCGGTCTACCAGCTGGGGGCGACCCTCGGGAAATGGTTCGGACTGACCGACGCCCAGTTGCTGACCATCTTCCCAAACCTCGGCAACTTCTCCCTTCGCGACCTCGGCTTCATGGCCTGACGTCAGGCGACCTTCGCCCGACGCCGCCGCCCGGCAAGTCGACCTGATAGTCTCCATGCCTCAGGTCGGGCTTCATGTAGTCCGTCGAGACATAGCTGGCGCCCGAGGCGAAGGCGGCTTCCCGGCGGCCTGTTTCGCCGGTCCGGGCTTCCGCCGTGTCGGCGTCGGCCCGGGTGCGCACGATCATGCCCTGGCGACGGGCCTCGGCGATGCGCGCAGCGTCCTTCCCGGGATCATTCAGCGTGATATAGGCGGCGTAGGGCGCGTCGAGCCTGTCGGTGTTCACGAACGCCGTGCGCCCCTCCAGCGAGGGCCGCCCGCGGCTGTAGAGCGCCACCTTGGCCGCCCCCTCGTCGATGGCGAAGAAGACCTTGCCCCGCGCCGCCCTGAGGGAGGGCCAGCCCCCGGCCTGGACCGCCGCCGCCAGGGTCGGGCGCTCGCCTCGGATCCCGTCCGGCGTGATCAGCCGACCATCCCCGAATACGGCCCGGACCTCCTCATCCACCTCGTCCATGCCAGCCGCATCGAAGGGCAGGAGGCGCGTCGCCCCCGGAACGCTGATCTGCTCGTCCTTCAGGTTCATCATGATCAGCAGGGGCAGGTGGTCCGGGTTCCGGTCCGACCAGGCGCGGACCTCCTCCAGGCAGGCCCGGAAGGTGGCGCAGGCGCTGCGGTAGTCGATGTCCGGCACATGCATGACCTTCAGGCCCGGCGCCATCATCGGCCCGGCGTCATAGTCGCCGCCGCCCGCCATGCGCAGGCCGAGGGGCCTTGCCCAACGCCCGCCCTCGGGGTCGCGTACGAGATCCAGCTCCAGCTGTCGCGCCCCGGCGTCGAGCTGGGCGGTCAGGGAGGGATGGCTGTAGTCCAGGCTGTCCGCCGTCCGCGGGCTCGCCGCCCTGAGCAGCTTCATCTCGGCCGGCGCGATGGCCTGCTTGTAGCTGTTGTGGGTGCCGATCGCCTGCAGGGCGGTCATGGGCAGGGCGTCCACGGCCTCGCGGGTGCATCCCGGCGCGCCGGAGGGCTGCTCCAGGTCGCATCCGCTCGCCGCGACGGCGGCGGCGGCCAGAGCGGCGATGATCATGGGGTGACTCCTCTATCCTCCAGGCAGACTGACAGAGGCCTGTGACGGGTTGAAGCCGCTTCAGCCACCCAGGGCTCCAGGTCGCCTGCGCCCGGCTAGTCGCCCGCCGCCGACAGGGCGTCGTAGCGGTAGAGGCCGTCCATGGCCGCGCCCATGCCGAGGCCCGCCCCCATCACGAGGTTGCGGGCCCAACTGAAGGGCGGGCGCAGGTGGTAGATCGTCGCGTTGCGGCGCGAGCCGGCCTGGATGCCCGCCGTGCGGGGACGGCGCAGGGCCTCATAGCGCTGAAGGGCGTCCGGAACGTCCTCGCGCGCCCTCCCGGCGAGGCAGGCGGCCAGGACGGCGGCGTCCTCTATGGCCATGCAGGCGCCCTGGGCCATGAAGGGCAGGGTGGGGTGGCAGGCGTCGCCCAGCAGGCTCGCCGCTCCCCGGCTCCAGCGGGGCAGGGGATCGCGGTCGAACAGGGCCCAGCGGAAGCAGGCGTCCTCGGGCGCGGCCTCGACGATGCGACGGACCGTGGGATGCCAGCCGGCGAAGTCGCGCCTGAGGTCGGCAGCCTCGCCCCGGCTCGACCAGGACTCCTCCCGCCAGTCGTCGCGCTCCACCACGCCGACGAAGTTCACCAGGGTCCCGCCCCGGACGAAGTAGTGCACGAAGTGGGCGCCCGGGCCCATCCAGAGGGCGGCGACGGGGCGGAGGTCCGCGCCCTCCAGCCTGTCGGCGGGGATCAGGCCGCGCCAGGCGACATTGCCGGTGAATCGCGGGGCGGCGGGGCCAAACAGGGCCTCGCGCACGACGCTTCGGATGCCGTCCGCCCCGACCAGCACGTTCGCCCCGATCCGCTCGCCCGAAGCCAGGACCAGGGAGGGGGTTCCATCGCGCTGGCAGGCCTCGACCCTCTCGCCCAGGCGGAGGGTGATGCGGGGGTCCGCCCGGCAGGCCTCCGCCAGGACGGCGACCAGGTCCGCCCGGTGCATGTGGAAGTAGGGAAAGCCGTACCTCCGCCGCGCCGTCTCGCCGAGCGGCGCCCGGCTGATCTCCTGCCCCCGTCGCCAGCCACGGGCCTCGACAGCCTCGGGGCGGAAGGCCAGGGCGGAGAGCGCCGCCTCCAGGCCCAGGGAAAACAGGACCCGCGTGGCGTTGGGCGAGACCTGCAGCCCCGCCCCCACCTCGCCAAGGACCGGCGCCTGCTCGACCAACGTGACGGACAGGCCCTTCCGGGCCAAGGCCAGGGCCGCCGTCAGCCCACCGACACCCCCGCCGACAACCAGGGCGGTCAGGGAGGCGCCGGCCCTGGAGGTCACCTAGGCTTCCAGCAGGCTGCGCAGCATCCAGGCGGTCTTCTCGTGCACATTGATGCGCTGGGTCAGCATGTCCGCCGTGGGCTGGTCCCGGGCGGCGTCGACCACCGGGAAGAGATTGCGGGCCGTTCGGGCCGTGGCCTCCTGCGCGACCACCAGCTGCCGGACCATCTCGTTGGCGTCCGGCACGCCCTCAGGCTCGCGGATCGAGGTCAACCGCGCGAACTCGGCATAGGTCCCCGGCGACGGAAAGCCGAGGGCGCGGATGCGCTCGGCGATGACGTCGATGGCGTTCCACTGCTCGGTGTACTGGCCCATGAACATGGCGTGCAGTCTGTTGAACTGGGGGCCCGTCACGTTCCAGTGGAAGTTGTGGGTCATCAGGTAGAGCGTGTAGCTGTCCGCCAGCAGGGCGGAGAGCCCCTCTGCAATCCTGTGACGCTCGGCCTCGGGTATGCCGATGGCGATCGGAGGGGGCGAAAGAACTGCAGCCATTGCGGTGTCTCCGGGTCAGGTCGGCTCGTGGTCTGGAGTTGGGGGATGAAGCGGTCCGTGTCAAATCCAGCGCAGCCCCCTGGGGCCCCGGATCACCCTCGACGCGACGTCAGCACCAGCCAGTGCATGACCTCGGGGCGCCATTCGCAGACCATCAGCCATCGCTCGAAGGACGAGAGTTTCGCAAGCATGGGGAAGGCTGAGGGGTCGCGGGGACCTTCCCGCACCAGGGCGATGTCGTGGGTCCCGGCGAATCGACCCTTCAGGGTCTCGGTCAGGTTCCGGTCCGTGAAATCGTGGCACTCGACGATCAGATCGCAGTGCGCCAGCGGTTCCGCCGCCTCCAGGAGAGTGGTCTCATACCCCTCGCAGTCCACAACCAGCAGGGGCGATGACGCTGTCCCGACCAGGGCGCGAAGGTCAGCCGCCTGGCAGAGACCGCGGACCTCGAAGGGCCCTGCAACGCCATTGGTCCCGGCTGACCCCCGGCAGATCTCCTGCGCCTTCTCATCGATGTCGAAGGCCACCACCCTTGCCCCCTGCGCCCGGCGGGCTAGACCCACGGCGTAGTATCCCTCCGCGCAGCCGACATTGACGATCAGGTCCGGCTTGCGGGCCAGACCTGCCTCCACCGCACCGTGAAGTTCGGCCTCGTAGACACCAAGCAGCTTGGCGGAGGCGTCGCCATCGCTCCAGCTGGCCTCTGTCGGCAGGATCATGTCCTTGAATGGACCGCTGAGCACCTTGCCCCCGCTCGCCCGCGCGAGCTGGGCGGTGAGGTCGGCGAGGCGCGTCCGCGCCGACAGGGTGGAAATCTGCCTGAGGGCGCGGGGATAGTCCGGCGGCTGCATGCCCCTACTCCCCCTCGAAGCCGATGAAGGTCGCGGCCTCGTCCACCGGCTTGCGGTGCGACACCACGGCGTTGGCGGGGAAGCTGTCGTCGGGCCAGCCCATGGCGACGCAGATCATGATGACCTGGTCGTCGGGGATGCGGGCGTGCTCTCGCACCACGGGCGACTGCATGATGCCCTGGCTGTTGATCACGCAGCCCAGGCCCCGGGACCAGGCGGCGTTGACGAGGCAGTTGGTCACAGCCCCGCAGTCGAAGGGCCCGATGTCCCCGCCGTGGATCGACCGGTCATAGGTGACCACGATGGAGACCGGGGCGTCGAACTGGCGGAAGCCGCGCAGGACCCAGTCCTGGCGTTTGGCCTTGTCCTCGCGCGCAATGTCCATGGCGGCGAAGAGCTGCTTGGCGATCTCGATCTGCCGCTCCCGGTGCGCCCCGTCATAGGCGCCGTGGCTGCGGAACTCCCGGGAGTCCGGCACGCGGGCCAGGTTGCGCTCGGTATTGCCCTTGCGGATGGCGTCCAGCACGGGGCCGGC
>JBJTFE010000326.1:0-8009 GCA_046093265.1 Phenylobacterium sp.
ATGAGCCAGTGGTCGCCCTTGTCCTCGCAGCGGGTCTGGAGGCTGGCCAGGTCCGAGCCTGCGCCCGGTTCGGAATAGCCCTGGCACCAGCGGGCCTCTCCCCGGATGATTCGCGGCAGGTGCTCCTGCTTCTGCGCCTCGTTGGCGTATTCCAGCAGGACGGGCCCCAGCATCCAGAGGCCGAAGGACGAGAGGGGCGGCCGATAGCGTCCGCGGACCAGCTCCTGCTCGATTACCCGGGCCTGGTCAGGCGAGAGACCGCCGCCACCGTAGGCGACCGGCCAGGTCGGCGCGGTCCAGCCCTTTTCGGCTACCTTGCGCATCCAGACCATCTGGGGATCGTCCGATCCTGCGAAGGCGCGCCCGCCCCAAATGGCTTCGGGATCGGTCCGGGCATCTGCGCCGCGCAGCTCCGAAGGATAGTTCTCCGCAAGCCAGCTGCGGACTTCCGTCCGGAAGGCCTCGAGGTCTTCGCCGCTGGAATTCGCCATGAAAGTCCTCCAATCCGCCAAGCCCATCACCTTAGCGGCCGGTCCAGCAGGAGCAAGACGTTCGCTCAGCGGGTTTGATCCCCGGGAATTGGAACCCATCTCTTAACCTCGGCAGGGTAGACCCCGGAGCTGTTTCCATGCTTCTCAGGTTGCCAATGGCGCTCAGACGAGAGTTCAGACCCGCCGTCCTTGCGGCGGCGCCCCTGGTGGGCGCAGTGCTTGTCATGGCGGCGGGCGCGCTCCTCATCGCCTCGGGGGCGACCCCGTCCTCGCCGGAGCGGTTTATGCGTCTGTCGCTGGCCCTTCCCTCGCCGGTGATTGAAATCAGCCACTTTGCATCGAGCGTGCTGGGCCTCGTCCTGGTCATGTTGGCGTTCGGCTTGAGGTCGCGGCTGGACGCCGCCCAGGCGGCGAGCTTGGTCGTGCTTTTCCTGACCGCCTTGCTCTCCCTGTCCAAGGGCTTGATCTGGGAGGAAGGACTGATCCTGGCCGCCATCGGTGTGTTTCTCGCCCCGCTTCGCGCCGCCTTCCCGCGCAAGGCCGCGCTTTCGCAGATGGAGGTGACCCCGGGATGGCTCCTTGCGGCGGGCGCAGCGGTCGCTGGCGCGGGGCTACTCGGGTTATGGTTCTTTCGGCATGTGACCTACGAGGACCAACCCTTCTGGGCCACGATGGTGGACAGAGACGTTGCCCGATCGATTCGGGCCTGGGCCGGCGCGGCCCTCGCCTTCCTGGGCTACGGAGTCTGGCGCCTGGTGGCCACCGCGGCGACTCCCCGGGTGATGGGCGAAGATGACCCGGACTTCGCAAGGGTGCGCGCCGTCCTGGCGGAGTCGGAGACCGCCGAACCCATCTCCAATCTCGCCCTGTTCGGCGACAAGCGATTTCTGTTCTCCGAGTCCGGTCGGAGTTTTCTGATGTTCGGGGTCCGGGGTCGATCCTGGATCGCCCTTGGCGGCCCTGTCGGACAACGCGACGAAAGGCTGGAGCTGCTCTGGCGGTTTCGCGAGCTGGCGGACGCCCACGCTGCTCGCCCCGGCCTCTATGGAATCGGGCCCGATGATCTGCCCGACGTGGTCGAGCTGGGATTCTCCATTCAGAAGATCGGCGAGTGCGCCCGGCTGCCGATCCAGGACTTCGCCTTCGAAGGTCAGACCCGGGCCAAGATCCGGCGGGCCTGGCGGCAGGTCAGGGACGGCGGGGCCGAGTTCGAGGTGCTTCCGCCAGGTGGGATCGACGAAATCCTGCCGGAACTGGCGATTATTTCCGAGGAGTGGCTCGCGCGCCAGTCCGGTGGCGACAAGTCATTTGCGCTCGGAGGTTTCAACCCTAGATACCTTCGGGAGTTTCCCGTCGCCATCGCCAGGTGGGAAGGAAAGATCGTCGCCTTCGCCAACCTCTGGCCGACAGCCAGCCGCGACGCCTTCTCGATTGACCTCATGCGCTACAGCTGGGCGGCGCCCAAGCGGATCATGGACTTCCTGTTTGTCGAGCTGATCGGCTGGGGGCGGGACCAGGGTTATGCCTGCCTGGACTTCGGAAGTGCGCCTCTGGCCGGCCTCGAGGACCGCCCCCTCGCTCCAGTGATGACGCGGGTCGGTCGCCTGATGTTCGACCTGGCTGAAGACGTCTACAACTTCCAGGGCGTGCGCAGCTACAAGGACAAGTTCCACCCGAACTGGGAGCCCAGGTACGCCGCCGCCCCCGCCAAGTGGGCGATCGCCATAATGCTCGCCGACGTCAGCCTGCTTTCCTCAGGTGGTTTTGCAGGCCTGACGCGACGGCCCAGGAAGGCGGAGATTCCTCCGCCCCGAAAGGCGGAGCCGGCATCAACGCTTCAGGATAAGCGCGAGCCGGCTCAGAGCCTGGCCTGACCCGTCGAAATCCCAAAAAGGTTCACCAGATGGACCAGGAGGATCAGGAAGGCGGTCGCCGACGCCGCCATCAGGGGGCGCCAGGGCGTCATGCGGGGGCCTCTCCGGAGATCCGGAGGTTGCGCCCCCCGCCAGCCCGAGAAAACGGACAGGCCAGCCGTTACGGCCATCGCGATGAGGGTGAGTTCAACATTCAATCCTGATCACTCCAAGTCTGCGTCGCTCCTGCCGCCAGATATCCACAAGGTCTCGAGCCTTCGCGCGCCAGGGGCGGTCCCCGCGCGTTTACACCGCAGGGCCGGGTGAGTAGACCAAAGTTGGGTGGTGTGGGAGCGCGATTCGAATGACCGCAGGGGCGCCATGGAGCGTCAAGGGGATAGACCCCAGGGCCCGCGAAGTCGCGAAGGAACTCGCCGCCAGCGCGGGTATGACCCTTGGGGAGTGGCTGAACCAATCGATTCTCGACGGCGAAGCGCCTCAGGTGTTCGGGAGTCGTCGGACGAAGCCCCTCAGGTCGCTCGCAGAGGAGGCTGGGGATCCCTTCGATCGGCCGAAGGAAGACCTTCACAGGCTCGCCGTCGTTCTCGATCGCCTGGCGGATCGCCTGGACGGCTCGGAGGCCCGCACCGGCAGGGCCATTTCCAGTCTTGAGTCGACCGTCCGGACGACATTCGGCAGGCTTGAGCAGGCTATCGCTCACCCCGCCGCCCCGGCCCGGCAGGAGGCCCGGGCGGACCGGCATGAAGGCGTGCTCCGGGCGCTGGAGAGCGCCCTAAGCCGGCTGGCGACCCAGGTTCAGGACGGGGAGGCGAGGACCCGCGACGCCATGGATGGACTTCGGGCCCGGATCGACCGCGCTGAAACCCGACCTCTGGGGGAAGACTCCAGGATGGACCAGATCGCCGCCCAGGTCGGGGAGGTCCAGGACCGGTCGGCCGCGGCGATGCACAACCTTCGTGAGGCCTTCGCCGGACTTGATGACCGGCTCGCCCGTCTGGAGGCGACCGCCGCGAGCGGTCAGGAAGAGCGGATTCGCGAATTGTCGTTCCGGCTCGGTGAACGCATGGACGCCGCGCGGGCCGAGATGTCGCGGGAGCTGACAGAAGTCTCCGGCAGACGAATTGATCAGCTCGAGCGGGCGCTTTCTGAACTTTCAAATAAGGTTGATCGGGTTGAGCAGGAGGCCATGGGCCGGTCGGCAAGGCCCGATCCGGGCTTTGTCGCGCCGAACCCGGAAGCGGCCCCTGCGCCCACCGGGACAGTGGACATCGAGGGTTTGGGACAGGGGCTGGTCCGGCGTTTCCCCGGCGTTTTCTCGGGGCCGTCGGCGGAGTTGGCCCGGCTTGGAGATGAGATCTCGCGCGGCGAAGACCCTTTGTCTGTGCGCGACGAGGAAGAGCCCTTCCTGCCCGAGTCCACCTGGGAGCTTCCGGCCGATCGAGAGATCTCTCGACGCATTCGCCAGAGCGAGGATCGCACCGCCCGGCTTCTGGAAGAGGCCCGGCAGCGCCTGGACCTTCATTTCCCGCGTGCAAGGCCCAGCGGCGACCTTGGGCGCCCTGATCAGGACCCGATATCCTTGCTTTCTGACCTCGATGACGAGGACGCCGAGGCTCGGAATGCCTCCGGCGTAATCGGCGGTTCGGGTTCGCAGGACCTGGCGGATGAGGAGATGCGGCGGGAGGAATGGTCCCTCGCATTCCGGGTGGAGGGTGGCGCGAAAGAGGCGCAAGACGACTCTGATCTTTTCGAAGAGCCGCGGGATATCTTTGTCGCGGACCAGGTTTCCCCCGCCCTTGGTTTCGGTTCGTCTCCTCCGCCTCTCGCTGTTGGTCGGAAACGTGTCGCAACACCTGGACTGGCCTCGCTGGCGGTCTTCTGTATCTCTGCGTCTCTGGTGGGTTTCGCCGCGCTCACCCTGTTTGACGGTCCCCGGGAGGCGGCGTCGGCCAAGGTATCCGCCCGCACCGAGCCAGACGTTCTCGCCGCCGCTCCCAGACCTCCGGGCGCTGAGCCGACGGCGCCGGTCCGGGCCGCCGTCGCTCTGACGCCGGCCCCATCGGTCATCGCCAACCCAGGGGAACGGGCGGAAGGTCCGGCTCCTGCCAAACCGGAAGCGACCTCGTCGTCACTGACGAGGGAGAGGTTCCGCAAGGCCCAGTCCGCCCTAGCCGCGGGACGCGCCGATGCAGTCAAGGAGATCCAGGCCTTGGCTGACACCGGACATCCGCCCGCGATGCGTTTCCTGTCCGGGCTCTATGCGAAGGGCGGCGCCGGCCTTTCCAAAGATCCGGGGCTCGCTCGTTCCTGGATACGACGTGCGGCCGAGGCCGGAGACCGCGTGGCCATGCACAGCTACGCCCTCGACCTCATGAACGGCGTCGGCGGTCCCCGGGACCCCGCGGCTGCGGTGGGCTGGTTCCAGAGGGCGGCCCAGGCGGGCCTTGTCGAGAGCCAGTTCAACATGGGAGCTGTTTACGAGCGCGGGATGGGCGTGCCGCAGGACATCCGCCAAGCCTTCGTCTGGTATTCGAGGGCGGCGGAGAGTGGTGATGGAGAGGCCCTGAGGCAGGTCGAGCGTTTGAGGCCCGCCCTTTCCGCAACCGCGATCAGGACGGCGGGCGAAATTCGCCTCGCCCAGACGGCTCTCGGTCGCCTCGGGTACTATACCGGGCCCGCTGACGGCGCTCTCAACCCGCAACTCCGGACTGCAATCGAGGCCTACCAGAAGGATCAGAAGACGCCGACGACGGGTCTCCTCGACGATGCGACCCTGCGGCGGTTGGCCATGCTGGGCCGCTGACGCGGTCGGAGGGCCTGCGCGCTGGACGTCTATCTCCCGATCGCCGAGATTTCGGTCAACGCTCCGCTCCTCGTGGCGGCCGGCGTCCTGGTTGGTTTCGCCTCGGGGCTCTTCGGGATAGGCGGCGGATTCCTGATGACGCCGATCCTGGTCTTCCTGGGCGTTCCCGCGCCTGTCGCCGTCGCCAGCATGGCGGGGCACGTCGCGGCCTCCTCGACCTCGGGTGTCCTTGCCTATTCGGCAAGCCGTAGCGTCGACTTCCGGATGGGTGGCGTCCTCGCGGCGGGGGGGGCTGCTGGCGCCCTGACCGGCGTGGAGCTGTTCCGCAGCTTGCGGCTCGCCGGCCAGGCGGATTTCGTCGTCGCCCTCTGCTACCTTCTTCTGCTGGGCCTGATCGGGGCCCTGATGCTTTGGGAGTCGGTCAAAGCACTGATGCGACGTCGCCGCGGCGAGGCGGAGCCGCCTCATGCCGACCGTCGCCCGGTCTGGCTCTACGGTCTGCCGGTCAAGATGCGGTTTCCCAGGTCAAGGCTTTACATCAGCGTCCTTCCGCCCCTTGCCTTGGGGGGCGTTGCGGGCGTGCTGTCCGCTGTGATGGGCGTGGGCGGCGGCTTCCTGCTGGTCCCGGCCATGATCTATCTTCTTCGGATGCCGGCGAGCGTGGTCGTGGGCACCAGTCTGTTCCAGATCATTCTGACCACCTCCCTCACGACCCTCCTGCAGGCGGGTCGGAACCAGACGGTGGACATCGTCCTGCCCGGGTTGCTGGTGCTCGGGGGCGTCGTCGGGGGGCAGTTGGGGGCCCGGGTTTCCTCGCGACTCCGCGCCGAGGCGCTGCGGATCATTCTTGCAGTTCTGATTCTTGCGATCGGCCTTTCGATGGGGGCGAGCCTCGCCCTGACCCCCTCGGATCCGTTCGTCCTCGTTCCGGTGAATTCCTGAGATGCCGGCTCTCTCGCTTCCCCCCGCGTCTCCGCCGGTTGTGCTCGCCGCCGACCTGAGCAGCGCCAATGTTGAGGTGACGACGGGCTACTCCGGCGCCCGCATATCGGTCTATGGCGCGGTTCTTGACCCTGCCGGCGCCACCGCCGACGTCGTGGTCGTGGTCAGGGGACCTGACGAGCCGATCGCTATCGCGCGGCGGGAGCGCCGCGCAGGACTCTGGGTGACTGGAGCGCCGCAGCGCGTGACCGGAGCGCCGGGTTTTCACCTCACGGCCTCCAGCGGCAAACTGTCCCGGATCGCTGATCCGCAGATCCTCCGTCGCAGTGGAGCGGGGCTCCAGGGCGTCACCTTCTCTGTCCCCGGGGGCGAGGCCTTCCGGCAGGCCCTGCTCAGACTGAGATCGAGCGAGGGGCTCTATGTGGAGGACCCGTCCGGCGTGGAGTTCGTCGATCGCGGCCTCTTCCGGGCCCAGTTGAGGCTTCCCGCCTCAGCGCCTGTGGGCGCCTATAAGGTCGATGTCATTCTCTTCCGGGCCGGCCAGCCCATCGCCGTGCGAAGCCGGGTCCTGACGATCGAGAAGGTGGGGGTGGAGCGCATTATCTCCGGCTTTGCCCACAAGAGACCGTGGGCATATGGTATGGTCTCGGTGCTGATGGCGCTCGTCGCCGGCTGGGCGGCCTCTGCGGCCTTCAGGAGAGTGTGATGCCCCTCCCCCCTAGACCGGTCTGGATTCTCACCCTGGTCGGACTGGTCGGTTTTCCCGTGGCGGCCGTCGCCTACGCCTTTGGTCCGGCGGAGATGCGCTTTTTCGCCATCCAGATCCTCTTGACCTGGTCCGCCGTTATTCTGGGGTTCCTAGGCGGCGTCCGGTGGAGCCAGGAAGCTGTACGCGAGCCTCCGCGCTTTATCAGGCTCGCGGCCGCCATGCTTCCACCACTCGCCGGAGGCGGACTTCTGATCGCCCGGGAGTATGTCGCCGCCGACTGGATCATCGGCGGCTTCATCGCCGCTTATCTTGTCGCATGGTTGTTCGATCGGGCGCCCCAGACCCTGGCCCGCTACCCGGCCTTCATGACGCTTCTGACCTTCTCGGCCTGCGTGTCCCTGGCCCTTGCGCTTGAGAAGGCCCTGCGGATCTAACCTCGGTCCGGCCGTAGCGATCGTACGCCCGCCGCGTGGACCCGGCGGTCGCCGAGGGCGGCCACCACGGGCGGCTTCCGGAACAGGCCGGCGAAGGCCGCATCCAGCACGTTCAGCCCGCCCGTGAAGGCGCCATAGGCGGGCAGGACCGCCCGTTCCCCGTCGCTGACCAGGCAACGCCGGCGCACCGATCCGCGCGGGGTGGCGATGCGGGCACAGGGGTGCAGGTGCCCGGCGAGCTCCCCATGCGCCGCCCCGGGCCGGGGCTCGTGCCGCAGGACGAGGTCGCCCAGTCGGACCTCGTCGGCCGCCTCGCCGGGCAGGTCGCCGTCGGGCTTGGGATCGTGGTTGCCGGTGATCCAGACGAGGTCCGCCCCCTGCGCCAGCGCCTCCAGCGCCCCCCGGTCCTCGGCGGCCATCCGCCGCGAGGCCAGCCGGTCGTGGAAGGCGTCGCCCAGGAAGAGGACGGCCCCGGGCCGCTGGGCGGCGACGTCCGCCGCCAGCCGGCGCAGGGTCTCCCGCGTGTCGAGGGGCGGCAGGAGCTGGCCCCGGGCGGCGAAGGCCGAGCCCTTCCCCAGGTGCAGGTCGGCGACCACCAGGGCCGAGTGCGCTTCGAGCACCAGGGCCCCCGAGGGCAGCAGGCGGGCGGGTTCGCCCGCCAGGGTCAGGGCCATGGCCCCGTCCTCGAGGCTGCGCAGTCCGATGATCTGCGCCGGGTTCACGCCAGAGCCTCGGCGATCAGGTCGCTCTCGGCCT
>JBJTFE010000327.1:0-10638 GCA_046093265.1 Phenylobacterium sp.
CCCCCGGTCGTACCCCCGGTCGTACCCCCTGGGCTGGCGCGGCCCCGACCCTGCCGCTAGACAGGCGCCATGAGCCGTCCCTTCTGGGAGACCGTCCCCCTCGACCGAATGACCCCGCAGCAGTGGGAGAGTCTCTGCGACGGTTGCGGTCTGTGCTGCCTGGTCCGGTTCGAGGACGTCGACACCGGCGAAGTCATCCCTACCCGCGTCCACTGCCGCCTGCTGGATGCGGCCACCTGCCGCTGCTCTGACTACGCCAACCGCAAGCGTGAGGTGCCGGACTGCATCACCCTGACTCCCGCCCTCATCCCCCGACTGGGCTGGATGCCGAAGTCCTGCGCCTATCGCCGGATCCATGAGGGCCGGGGTCTGGCCGCCTGGCATCCCCTGGTCAGCGGTGATCCCGAGAGCGTCCACCGGGCCGGGGTGTCCGTGCGCGGGCAGACCCTCAGCGAGACGGAGCTGGCGCACGAGGACGACATGGTCGAGCACGCCGCGCCGGACCTGCTGGGCGAACGCGGCCTCGGCGACTGAGGTCTGACCGTCCCAAGAGTGACATTTTCGCAACACTTGCCCTTGCGGACCTGACGTCGGACCCTAACTCACAGCCAGTAACTCTTCCCTGCTGAGGTGACTCCCGTGGCGCGAGATCCCTACGAGGTCCTCGGCGTTCCGCGCAGCGCCGGGGCCGATGACATCCGCAAGGCCTTCCGGAAGCTGGCCAAGAAACACCATCCCGACGCCAACCCGGGCGACAAGGCCGCCGAGGAGAGGTTCAAGCACGTCAGCGCCGCCTTTGATCTCCTGGGCGACCCGGACAAGCGCCGGAAATTCGACGCCGGCGAGATCGACGCCGACGGGCGGGAAGTCTTCCGCGGCTTCGGCGGCCAGGGCCAGGGCGGTCCGTTCGGCGGCGGAGGCGCTGCGGGCGGGTTTGATTCCGCTGACTTCAGCGACATTCTGAGCGAGATGTTCGGCCGTCGGGCGGGTCGAGCCGGGCCGCGCGGCGGGGCAGGCCCCGGACCCGGCTCCGGTTTTGCGCCCAAGGGCCCCGACGTGCGGGCGAAACTGGAGATCGACCTCGAGGAGGCCATACTCGGGGGAAAGAAGCGCATCTCCTTTCAGGACGGCCGCACCCTGGACGTCACCATCCCTGCGGGAGCGCAGGAAGGCCAGACCCTGCGTCTGCGCGGGCATGGAGAGCCCGGGCGAGGCGGCAAGGGGGATGCCCTGATCGAGCTTGCCGTCCGGCCGCATCCCGTCTTCCGCAAGGAGAACGATCAGCTGGTCATGGACCTGCCTGTTTCCATACCCGACGCCGTGCTCGGGGGCAGGGTTCAGGCGCCCACGCCGGACGGTCCCGTGAGCCTCAGCGTACCGCGCGGGGCCAGCTCCGGGCAGGCGCTGAGACTGAAGGGCAAGGGGCTTGCCGATGGTCGGGGCGGTCGGGGCGACCTGATCGCCCGGGTGCAGATCATGCTTCCCGATGCCGCCGATCCCCAGCTGGAGGCCTTCGCGGCCCGCTGGCGGGAGGAGAGGCCTTATGTCCCCCGACGTCGATAGGACCGGTTCAGCCGAGGTTCAGGCCGCGAGCGGCAGAGTGTGCGAATGACCTGGCGACCCCCCCCTGCGGTCCTGGGACTTGCTCTCCTTCTCTTCGGTGCGTCCGCGGCGGAGGCTCAGCCGTCCTCCCCCCGCCCCGAACAGGACCAGGCCCGCGACGCCGTCCGAGAGGGTCGTCTCGTGCCGCTCTCGCAGGTCCTGGCCGCCATCGGAGCGCGTTCGCCCGGGGAACAACTCGACACCCGTTTCGGCGACACGGTGGATGGCCGCCCGGTCTACCTCGTCACCTGGCGGACCCGTGACAACCGTGTGGTGGTCTTCGTGGTCGACGCCCGGACAGGCCGTATCCTGGATCAGCGGGGGGACTGACACATGCGTCTCCTGCTCGTCGAAGATGATCCGGATCTGTCCCGGAGCCTGCGCCGCGCCCTCTCCCAGGCTGGCTACGCTGTCGACCTGGCCCGGGATGGGGAAGAGGCTGTCTGGCTAGGAGAGACCGAGCCTTACGACGCTGTCGTGCTGGACCTCGGCCTGCCCAGGATCGATGGCGTCACCGTCCTGCGCCGCTGGCGGGCCGCGGGGGTCGGCGTCCCCGTGCTGATCCTTACGGCCAGGGATGGCTGGGCGGAAAAGGTCGCCGGGTTTGACGCCGGCGGGGACGACTATCTCACCAAGCCCTTCGTCACCGAGGAGCTGCTCGCCCGGCTGCGGGCCCTGCTCCGCCGGGCCGCAGGGCGGGCCAGCGCCAGCCTCGTCTGCGGCGACCTCGTCCTGGACCCCGCCGCCGCACGGGTCACCCTGGCGGGGAAGATCGTGCGACTGACTTCTCTGGAATACCGTCTGTTGCACTACCTTGCGATGAAGGCGGGCTGCATCGTCAGTCGGACGGAATTAACCGAGCATCTCTACGATCAGGACTTCGACCGGGATTCCAACACTATGGAGGTCATCATCGCCCGACTGCGCCGGAAGATCGGCGCCGACCGGATCGTTACCCACAGAGGCCTGGGCTATCGCCTGCAGGCTTCCGGCGCATCGGAATAGGGCATGAGGCCCGCCACGCCCTCGCTTGTCCGTCGACTGGTCCTGCTCGCCGTCGTCTGGTCAATGGGCGTTCTGGCCGTCTCCGTTCTGTTGCTGGGGCTCCTCTTCGAACAGGCGTCCGTCAGGCGGTTCGACCAGGGCCTTTCGGACTTGACCGACAGTCTCGCCGCATCGGCGCGGCCTGACCCTTCGGGCGGGGTCGTGGTCCGCGATCTGGGCGACCTTCGGACCCAGCGGGTCTATTCCGGGCGTTACTGGCAAATCCTGGGGACCGGCGGGGAAACCGGTGTTCGGGTGATGGCCCGGTCCAGGTCCCTCTGGGATACTGAACTCACTCTCTCTCCTGATCTTGTCGGGCGACTGGGCGCACGGCCCTCCGCCGCGCTGAGTTACGCAATCGCCGGTCCACAGGATCAAAGGCTCAGGGTGCGGGCGACGCGCCTCATCCTGCCAGGTATCGATGGCCCCGTGATCCTGCTCGCGGCGGAGGACCGGCGCCCTGTGGACTCTGACGTCGGCCGTTTTTTCGTCGCCACAGCCGCCGTCTTCGGCCTCCTCGCCGCCGGGCTGGTGGCGGCGGTCGTCATCCAGGTCCGGCTGGGGCTGCGCCCCCTCTTCGCCCTCAGCGAGGAGATCGCCGCCTTGCGGGTCGGCCGGGCGGATCAGTTGACGGGAGCCTATCCTGGCGAGCTCACGCCGCTCACCGACCAGCTCAACGCGCTCTTGCAGCAAAACCGCGAGTCTCTGGATCGACAGAGAGCCCATGTGGGTAATCTTGCGCACGCTCTGAAGACGCCCTTGTCCGTGCTGTCGGCGGCCGCTGCCGAGGGTTCGGCGGGCCTCGTCGCGATTGTGGGTAACCAGACCTCCATCATGCGGGCGCAGGTCGACCATCACTTGCGAAGGGCCAGGGCGGCGGCGCGCCTCCCCGGCGGCGGCCTGGTCACTCCGGTCGCTGAAGCGGTGGATGATCTTGCGCGGACGCTGGGCCGACTGCACGGGGAGGCGGGCGTACGGATCGACTGGGATACGCCTGAGGGCCTCAACTTCCTCGGTGAGCGTCAGGATCTTCTGGAGATCATTGGGAACCTCCTGGAAAACGCGTGCAAATGGGCGCGCACGCGCGTCATCGTCAGGGCCGAGGCTTCGGGCGCCGAACGCCTGGTTCTGGAGATCGATGACGATGGCCCGGGCCTTACCCCCGACCAGAGGCGGCAGGCCCTATTCCGAGGCGGACGGCTTGATGAGTCCGCACCGGGTTCCGGACTTGGGCTCAGCATCGTCAGCGATCTGGTCCAGGCCTATGGCGGCGCCCTGGATCTGATCGAGTCTCCGATCGGTGGTCTGAGGGTCAGGGTGAACCTGCCGCGTGCAGCGGTTTGATCCCGCCGACCCCTCGCGCAGATGATTCAAAACGTCTAAATGGCGGCTATGGTTGTTTTCTGGACGTCGGCGGGGCTCCTTGCGGCCGCCGCTGCGGCAGTCATCCTCCTCCGGTCTGTCCGGGGCGCCCCGCCGCCGGGTGCGGAAGACCCGACTCTCGCTGTCTACCGTCGGCAGATTTCGGAGATCGACGACCTGGCCGACCGCGGTCTCATGGAGCCTGGCGAGCGCGAGGCGGCGCATGCGGAGGCGGGCCGGCGATTGCTTGCCGCCGCGCAGGTCTCCGGGCCCGCCTGGACCCGACCCACCGGGCAGGGACCC
Organism: Phenylobacterium sp.; assembly: GCA_046093265.1. Classification (GTDB taxonomy): domain Bacteria; phylum Pseudomonadota; class Alphaproteobacteria; order Caulobacterales; family Caulobacteraceae; genus Phenylobacterium. The sequence goes on from JBJTFE010000327.1 coordinate 4,312, forward strand.
CTGGTCCTCGCCGTTGCTGCGGGGGTCGGTCTCGCCGCCCTTGCGGGCTATGTGGCCGTCGGGCGACCTGGAGAACCAGACCAACCCCTGGATCGGCGAATCGAGGCCTGGCGTTCGGGACGGCTCACCGATCTCACACCCGCCCAGCTCGCGGTGGTGCTGAAGGAGGCCCTCAAGACCCGTCCGGAGGTAGAGGGGTATCGCTTCCTCGCCCTCGCCGAGGCCCAGTCCGGAAACCCCTCGGGGGCGGCGCGCGCACTTCGGCAGGCCCTGTCCCTGGCGCCGGAGCGGGCGGATCTGTGGGAAATGCTGGGCCTCAGCCTGCTCAGCCGGTCGGATGGCGAGGTCACCCCCGAGGTGCTTGCAGCGCTGACCGAAGCCGTCCGTCTGAATCCTGGCGCGCTCGCCGCCCGCTTCCATCTCGCCCGGGGCCGCGCCGCCTCCGGGGACGCTGAAGGTGCGGTCCGGGACCTGCAGGCTCTCGCCTCGGATCTTCCTGCAGGCGACCCTCGGCGCGGCGACATCGACGCGGCCATTCAGGAGGCCAGAGCACCCGTCCGGTCGACCGTCGAAGGCCCGGCCAGCGAAATGATCGCACGGATGGTGGCGGGCCTCGCCCAGAGACTGAAGTCCAACCCGGACGACCCGGACGGCTGGGTCCGCCTTGTCCGGTCCTACGCGGTCCTTGGAGACACCGTGCGCCGCAACGAAGCGCTCGCCCAGGCGCGGAGCCGATACACCGGCAAGGCCGAGGTCCTCGAACAACTTGAGAAGGCCGCAGCGGCGGAGCCCATGAAATGAAAGGCTGGTGGCCGAAATCCCCCCGCGCGCGTCGTCGCTTGACCGTGATCGCCGTCATAGCCCCGGTCCTCGCCCTTGCGGCGGGGCTTACCCTGTGGGGGCTCGGAGACTCGATTTCCTATTTTTACACCCCCGGACAGGCGGACGCCGCCCGCCCGCCTCCCGGTCGCTCCGTTCAGCTCGGCGGCCTCGTGGTGGACGGCAGCGTGGTGCGTCACTCGGACGGGAGAGTTGAATTCAGCGTCCGTGACAATGTCGCGATGGACAGAATTCATTACCGGGGCGACCTGCCGGACCTGTTCAGGGAAGGTCAGGGAATTGTCGCTACGGGCGCCTTCCGCCCGGACGGCGTCTTCGAGGCCAAACAGGTTTTGGCCAAGCACGATGAGACGTACATGCCCAAGCAGGTGGCCGACGCCCTCAAGGCTCAAGGCGAGTGGCGGGGCGCCGCCGCACCGAAGGCCACGCCATGATCGTTGAATTTGGCGCCTTCGCCCTGATCCTGGCCCTGGTGCTGTCACTGGCGCAGGCCGGGCTGTCGATCGCCGGCCGGACGCGGCGATCCCTGCTCCTGGCCGGCGCGGGGGAGGGTGCGGCCCTGGCGACGTTCGGCGCTCTGGCCCTGGCCTTCGCCGCGCTGATCTATGCCTTCGTCACCTCGGACTTCTCGGTGGCCAACGTCGCGGCCAACTCGCATTCGGAGAAGCCGCTCCTCTACCGGGTAGCCGCGACCTGGGGCAGCCACGAGGGCTCAATGCTTCTCTGGAACATCGCCCTGACGGGGTTTGGCGCCGTGCTGGCGGTCCGGGGACGCGACCTCCCCCGCGATCTCAAGGCGTCCGCCGTCGCGACGCAGGGCGTCATCGGATCGGTCTTCCTGGCCTACACGGTATTCGCCTCGAACCCCTTCGTCCGGCTCACCAATCCGCCGGTTGAGGGACAGTCGTTGAATCCCCTCCTGCAGGACCCCGCCCTGGCGGTCCATCCGCCCTTTCTGTACGCCGGTTACGTAGGCATGTCGGTTGTCTTCTCCCTCGCTGTCGCAGCCCTGATCGAGGGCCGTCTCGACGCCGCCTGGGCACGCTGGGTGCGCCCCTGGGCCCTCGCCGCCTGGAGTTTCCTGACCGTAGGAATCGCACTGGGCTCTTTCTGGGCCTACTACGAACTGGGCTGGGGAGGCTGGTGGTTCTGGGATCCGGTCGAGAACGCCAGCTTCATGCCCTGGCTGGCGGGAGCGGCCCTGCTTCACTCGGCGGTGGTGACGGAGAAACGCGGGGCCCTGCCGGGGTGGACCCTCTTCCTGGCCCTGGCGGCGTTCAGCTTCTCCATGCTGGGCGCATTCCTTGTGCGGTCGGGCGTCCTGACCTCGGTGCACGCCTTCGCCGTCGACCCCACACGCGGGGTGCTTCTCCTCGCCATTCTGCTGACCCTTGCCGGATCGGCCTTCGCCCTCTTCGCCTGGAGGGCGCCGAGTCTGGCCCCCGGCGGCGTGTTTGCGCCCGTCAGCCGGGAGAGCGCTCTGGTGGCCAACAACATCCTGCTCTCGGCGGCCACGCTTACGGTCCTTCTTGGCACACTGTTTCCCCTCATCCGCGAGGCGGTCAGCGGTGAGGCGATTTCGGTCGGAACGCCATACTTCAATCTGACCTTCACGCCGCTGATGGCGCTCTTGTGTCTGCTCGTCCCGTTCGGGCCTCTGCTGGCCTGGAAGCGCGGCGATCTCGCGCCGGCCTTCAGAACCCTGGCGCCCGCCCTGATCCTCGGCATCGCCGCTGGGCTTGCAGCCCTGTTGCTGCTCACTCCGCGCAAGGCTTTTGCGAGCCTGGGCGTTGCGCTGGGCATTTGGCTGATCCTTGGCGCCCTTGCGGAAGCCGCACAGCGCATTCGCCTTTTCCGCGCCCCGTTCGCCGAGACCCTCCGGCGGATGCGCGGCCTGCCCCGCGGGGCCTGGGGCGCGACCCTGGCCCACGCCGGCCTCGGAATCTTCGTACTCGGCGCCTGCTTCGAGACCGCATGGAAGGTGGAGGCGGCGCAGACCCTCGCCCCCGGCCAATCCCTGAGGGTCGCCGGCTGGGAACTGGTCCTGAAGACTGTCGGCGAAGCGGACGGTCCCAACTACGAGGCCGAAACCGCCCGGATATCGGCCATGCGGGGGGGGCGTGAAGTCTGCACCCTGACGCCCTCTCAGCGCTTCTACCCTGTCGGAGGCCAGACCACCTCCGAGGTCGCTATCTGCAATGTCGATGTCAGCCACCTCTATGTCGTGCTCGGTGAGCGGCGAGCCGGGCCGGGCGGCGAGTCCGTCTGGCTGGTGCGAGCCTACTGGAACCCTCTGGCGGTTCTGATCTTCGCCGGACCGGTCGTCATGGCGCTGGGCGGACTGATCTCGCTTACCGACCGGCGCCTGCGCCTGGCTCCGGGGCGTCGGCGGGAGGTCAGGGCATGAGGTCGAAGGGGCTGTCCTTCCTCGCTGCACTCGCCGCCGTCCTTTGCCTCGCCGCGGCCGCAGATCCGGCCGAACGGTTGCCGGATCCCGCTCAGGAGGCCCGCGCCCGGACTCTCTTCAAGGAAGTCCGCTGCATGGTCTGCCAGAATGAATCGATCGAGGAGTCCGAGGCCGACCTCGCCGTCGACCTGAGACGCCTGGTTCGCGAACGGATCGCCGCCGGGGATGATGATGCTTCGGTGCGCCGCTGGCTGCTGGACCGGTATGGCGAGTTTGTTCTCCTCAAGCCGGCCTTTTCGTTCGCCAATCTGGCGCTCTGGATGGCGCCCATCGTCGCCGTCATCGCGGGCTTCCTGGCGCTGGCCGCGCGCTTCAGACGGGTTGCAGGCCCCTCGGAGGGGCTATCGCCTGAGGAGACCGAAAGGCTGGAGGGACTGCTGAGAAACCTCGACGGCCATGATCCTGCCCTCAAATCGTCTCGGGATGAACCCAAAGCATGACGTAATCCTCATTTGAGCGCGCCGCCGCTCTTTGGCATGTAAGTTCAGAGCTCGCCGCGTGGCCCCGCGGCGGACCGCAGGGAAAGAGATCAGCACCATGAGCCCGTTCAAGAGCCGATACATGATTGGCGCTCTCGCAGGCGCCCTCGTCGCTGGCGGCGCCATGACCGCCGCAGGCCTCGAGGCCGCCGATCGGAACGGCGCACCGCCACCCCCCGGCCGGGCGGACGTGGCGTCGGCGCCGAACTTCGGGCCGCCGCCCGGCGCGCCGATGTCGTTTGCCGACATCTTCGAAAAGGTTTCGCCTGCGGTTGTATCGATCAACGTCACCACCCGGGTCGACACCGGCAGGATGCCGATACAGATTCCCGGCCTGCCCTTCGAGTTCCGACCGCCTGGCTCAGGCCGTGAGGAGGACGGTGAGGGAGCGGGGCCGAGGGGGCCGCGCCGTCAGTCCGCCGGGTCGGGCTTCTTCATCACCGCCGACGGTTACCTCGTCACCAACAACCACGTCATCGCGGATGCGGAAAGCATCAAGGTCGTCCTCAAGGACGAAACCGAGCTCGACGCCACGGTGGTCGGCCGTGACGAAGAGACGGACATCGCCGTGCTCAAGGTCAAGGGCTCGGGCTACGCCTTCGTTAACTTCGAGAACTCCGCCCGGCCGCGCGTCGGCGACTGGGTTCTGACCGTCGGCAATCCCTACAACCTCGGCGGAACGGCCACGGCGGGCATCGTGTCGGCCTACGGGCGTGACATCGGCCAGACGTTTGTCGACTACATCCAGCTTGACGCCCCCATCAACCGGGGGAACTCCGGCGGCCCGACCTTCGACGTCTACGGACGGGTGATCGGCGTCAACACGGCGATCTTCTCGCCCACCGGCGGATCGGTCGGCATCGGCTTCGCCGTTCCGGCCGAAGTGGCCGCCCGGGTTTCGCGTCAGCTGATCGCCAATGGCAAGGTGGTTCGGGGTTACATCGGCGCCAGCATCCAAGACTTCGACGAGGACATGGCCGCCGCCCAGGGCATGGCGAACCAGAAAGGCGCCATCGTCACCGAACTGACCCCGGGTGCGCCGGCCGAGAAGGCGGGTCTCGCCACGGGTGACATCGTCCTGTCCGTGAACGGCGTTCGGGTGCGCTCTTCTTCCGAGCTCACCCGTCAGGTCGCCCGCGCCTCGCCCGGGGATCTTCTGCGCCTCGAGGTGATCCGTGACGGCAAGCCGCGCACCATCGACATCCGCTCCGGGTCGCGCCCGCCGGCGTCCGAGCTCGCCGCGGGTCCGGGCGATCCGGGCGGCGCGGCTCCGGGACCCGGTCGCAAAGCGCCGTCCGCCGGCCAGGCCCTGCTGGGCATGACGGTTGCGCCGCTCGACGAGGCGGCCCGCCGCCGGCTCGGTCTGCCGGGCGCGGCCAGAGGCCTACTGATCACCGCCATCGACCGATCCTCGGATGCAGCCGCCCGGGGCCTTCAGACCAATGACGTGCTGCTGCGGGCCGGGGACAGGGTTCTGTCGGCTCCGGCCGACCTCGCCGGCGTGATCGATCAGGCGCGCAAGGCCGGTCGCCCCAGCATACTGGTCGCGGTCTGGCGGGGGGGAAGGACCATTTTCCTGCCGATCAAGATCTCGGGCTGATCGGGGGAGGGCGGGGGCATGCGCATCCTGGTCGTGGAGGACGACGTATCCGGAGCGGAGGTGATGGCCAGAGGCCTCTCAGACGCCGGTCACGAGTGCATCGTTCGCCACGATGGCGCCGCAGGGCTCGAGGTGGCCCGGAAGGGCGGCTTCGACGTGATGATCATCGACAGGATGATGCCCTGCCTGGACGGGGTCGGACTGGTCGAGACTCTTCGTCGCGACGGTGATGAAACGCCGGTCCTTTTCCTCTCGGCCCTGGGCGAGATCGAGGACCGTGTCACGGGACTGAGGGCGGGGGCCGACGACTACCTGGTCAAGCCCTATGCCGTCGCCGAGCTGATCGCCCGGGTCGAGGCCCTCTCCCGACGGCGCGAGACGGGGTCCGTGCTCACCCAGCTGCGGGTCGGCGATCTGGAGATGGACCTCATCGCCCGGCGGGTCCACCGGGCAGGTCGCGAGATCGATCTCCAACCCCGGGAGTTTCAGCTCCTTGAATTCCTGATGCGCCACGCCGGCCAGGCCGTGACCCGCACCATGCTTCTTGAAAAGGTCTGGGAGTACCATTTCGACCCGCAGACCAACGTCATCGACGTCCACATCTCGCGCCTTCGGTCCAAGATCGATAAAGGCTTCGAGCGCGCCATGCTTGAGACCATTCGCGGGGCGGGGTACCGGCTGGATGCCTGACAAGAGGGATGCGCCCGCCGGGGGGCTACTGCGTCTCTTTCGCGCCGCGCCTTTCCGCCTGACCCTTCTGTCCCTGGCCCTCTTCGCGTTCGCGGGCGCGGCCTTCATGGCCTATGTCTACGTCGCGGCGGCCGGTGAAGCGCGCCGAAGGACGGACGCGGAGATCCGGCGGGCGCATCCCTCTTGTCAGGCATCCAGCCGGTACCCCGCCCCGCGAATGGTCTCAAGCATGGCGCGCTCGAAGCCTTTAT
>JBJTFE010000328.1:0-9079 GCA_046093265.1 Phenylobacterium sp.
GGGCCGGCCTGGGCGCAAGAGGCTCGCGGTCCCTTGGACTCAGACGTGGCTGCGGACGATCAATTAGAGGTCATCACGGTCACCGCGACCCGCAATCCGCGGCCCGCTTTCGACTATCCAGGCCAAGTCAGCGTCATCGAACGCGATGCGATCGAAACCTACGCTCCGAGCGACCTCGATGATGTGCTGCGCGCCATGCCGGGCGTCGATGTGCGCGGAGGGCCGCGCCGAACAGGCCAAACCGTGTCGATCCGTGGGCTCGGCGGAGAAAACGTGCTGATCCTGATCGACGGGGCGCGGCAGTCCTTCATCTCCGCACATGATGGCCGCGTCTTCCTGGATCCGGAACTGCTGCAGTCGGTGGAGGCCGTGCGCGGGCCGGCATCGGCCCTTTACGGCTCCGGCGCGGTCGGGGGCGTTCTTGCCTTCCGCACGGCGCGGGCGATGGATTTGTTGGGTCCGGACGAAAGCTTCGGCTATCGCCTCCGGGTGGGCTATGAAGAGGGCGCGAGCGATCGCTTCGCCGTCGCCACCGCCTACGGACGTTCGGGCGAATTTGACGGGCTGTTGAGCTTGGGCGGTCGCCAGTCCGGCGACATCGCGCTCGCCACCGGGCTTGATCTGCCCGCCGACGACGACATCGCCACCTGGCTCGGCAATGGCGGCTACCGCTTCGAAGGTCTCGGCGAGGTTCGCCTCGCAGCCCAGGGCTTCCGCAACATCGCCATCGAGCCCAACAACGGCCAAGGCGCGCGCATTGGCGGAGCAACCGGGCTTGATGCGGACGTCAAAAAAATCATCGACGCCGATACGCTACGTCTCGGCGCGCGGCTTAATCCCGAGGAGCTCGATTGGCTCGACGCCAATCTCGTGGTCTACCGCACCCAGAGCGCGGTTACCGAGCGGGAGCTGACGGCGCTGCGCACCACCGTCCGCGATATTGAAACCACCGGCGTCAGCCTCGACAACCGCACCGCGTTCTCGCTCTTGGGCGCTGAAGCGCTGTTCACCGTCGGCGCTGATTGGTGGCGCGATAAGCAGATCGGCCGAGACACCACCGGCCCCGCCGGCACGCGCGACGGCGTGCCCGACGGCGAAAGCGAGTTCACCGGCGTCTACGCCCAATTGGAAGTGGAAGCCCCCGCCCCTTTCAGCCTCCCCGGAACGATCGCCCTCATCCCCGGCGTACGGTTCGACAGCTATGAGAACACTTCAGTCGACGACGCCCGCACCAACAGCGACGAGCGGTTCTCGGGGCGCTTCTCCGCGCGCTATGCCCCGACCGACGCGTTCTTCGTGTACGGCGCCTGGGCGCAGGGCTTCCGCACGCCGTCGATCAATGAGCTTTATCTCGACGGCATCCATTTTTCGATCCCGCTACCACCCGGCCCGCCAGGACGGCCGCGCGTTGCGAACAACACCTTCACGCCCAATCCAAACCTGCGGCCGGAAATCAGCGAGAGCGTCGAGCTCGGGTTCGGGATCGATGCGGAAAACATCCTCGATCGCGGCGACGCCTTCCGCTTCAAGATCGGCTGGTGGCAGGCCGATGTGGAAGACCTCATCAGCATCGCCGTCATCGGCGGCGGGCCCATCGCAACCTGCTTCACTCCCCCGCGCTACTCGCCCTGCAACGCCGGCACGACGGAAAGCCGGAACGTGCAGAACGCAGAGCTTGAAGGCGTAGAGGCGGAGTTTCAGTATACCGCCGGGCCGCTCTCATTGTCCGCCGTGTATTCCGACGTTGAAGGGGAAGACGCACGCACAGGCGTGCCCGTCGGCGTGCTGACACCGCCCCGATTTGTCAGCGATCTACGCTACACAGTTTCGGGCGCCGACCTCACCTTCGGTCTGCGCACCGAAGTGGCGGGTGAGTTTGATCATACCTTGATCGCGGCCGAACGGCGCGACGGCTACACGCTGTTTGATCTCTACGCCACGTGGCGCCCGACACGATCGCTGCGCATCGATGCAGGCGTGGACAATATCGCCGATGAAGTCGCCGAGCGGGTCTTTGCCGGCGTGCCCGAACCGGGCCGCAGCGCGCGCATCGCAGTCACCTGGTCGCAAGGCTTGTGAGGCGACGCGCCCATGCACACCTTTGACGCCTGGCTCGATGCGCAGGAGCGGAGTTTGCGCGATTGGAGACGCGGAATCCTTGCGCAGTAAACCCAAGACGCGACCCTCCAAGCAGGAGCTCACTGTGCCATCCCGTTTCGTCGTCCAAAGGAAAGAACCATGATCAGCATGGAGCAATCATGACCAACCGAAGCCATAACGCCACGCTCGGCACATTTCAGGGCAATGCCTAGGCGTCCGGCAAGGCGCCGATCCAGGGCAGGGTCCGGTAGGCGCCGGCGGCGTCCATGCCATATCCAACCAGGAATCGGTCCGGCGCCGTCCAGGCGAAGGCGTCGGGCGGGCGCCGATCCGGCCGGGGAGAGGGCTTGAGGGCGAAGACGGCGGTAAGGACCTCGGACGCGCCCGCCGCCAGCAGAAGCCGCCGGGCCGCTTCGAGGGACAGGCCAGACTCCAGAACGTCATCGACGACAAGCACCTGACGCCCCGTCACCGGACGCTGTAGCCCCGCCAGGACCGTGGTGTTTCCTGAATGTCGGGTTCGGTCGCCGTAGGCGGTGAGCCATATCGCATCAAACGCGATGGGATGGCCATTCCGGGCCAAGGCCCGGGTGAGATCCGCGGCGAACCAGAGTCCGCCGGTCAGAAGGCAGACCGCCACGGCGTCCGGTCTCAAACGGGGCGCTAGCCGGCCGGCAAGATCGTCAATCGCCGAGGCAATCGACGCCTCGGATAGGAGGAGCTCCGGCGATGTGTCCTCAGTCATGCTTGGGAGCATCACCTGAAGAGGGCGGTCCCGCCGGGCCGGGCGAAGCGGGAGAAGCCGGTGTTGGCGGCGGCGGATTGGCGGACGCCGGCGGGCCGTGAGTCGCGGTCGCGTCTCCAGACGCGGCCTTGTCCGTCCCCTCCGCCGACGGAAGGTGAGAGACGAAGGTCAGCGACACTCCTGAGACACCGGGTGGAGGATTCTTGATCAGGATCGAGAAAAAGCGGCTTTCGAGGGGCGGCAGAACGTCAACCGGGCGTGAAACGAGCTGACTGAGAGCAACTCCGTTACGATCGAACAGGGTGATCTGCAGCGCCGCCGCCCGCGTTGGAACCTCGCGTTCATTCCGGATCCGACCTGAGACACCCAGAACCGCCTGACCATTGCGGACCGCAGGGGTGAGACGCACCTGATCGATCAGCAATCCGATCCCATTCACCGGCACGCCAGCGGCCGCGTAGAGGGCGGCGGTTTTCGGCCACATCTGGACAATGCGATCCCGGAAGATAGCGCCGGCGAGCGCCAGCAGGGCCAGAACGGCGGCGAACCCCATCCAGACCAAGGCCGGCGGCGGTCCACGCCGGCGGGTCGCCGCGCGGCGGGCGGGGGGAAAGGTTTCCACCGGAGGGAAGTTTTCTTCAGGTTCCGGGGGTTCAGGCTCAGCAGGCGTCGGATCCGGCTCCGGGCTCGGGGGAAGGTCGGGAACTCTTGGGGGTGTAGGCGGCGCGATCGCAACGGTCGCCTCTTCCTCATCCGTCGGGTAGGCCGTCCACTTGTGGCCGCAGGTGGCGCAGCGGACCTTTCGCCCTGTCGCGGCGACGTCGCCCTTGGCCACTGTGTAGCTGGCGGAGCAATTCGGGCAGGTCAGGATCATGGTTTTCGGGGCCGAACCGCAGCCTTCGCCCGAGTGCGGGGCCGCGAGAGTGAAAGACATGGATGAGGCTAGCAGATCGTCGCCCGGGAGCCGAGAGCCTGATGATGGCAATCCAGGTCGGCACGCGCCAGAGCCGAAAGCCTGTGCTAGTCTGTGAGGGACCCGCCCACCCGGACCTCGCGCCGCACGTGCCAGACCCCGCCTCCGCAGCTCCCGCCTACGCCCTGCGCCTCTTTGGCCTCGCCTCCCCGCTTCGGGCAAGGGCGACCGGCGTGTCGGCGCTCGAAATCGATATCACTGCAGGGGAGTTTCTTCTCATTCACGGCGAGGCGGGTTCCGGGAAGAGCCAGATGCTCGATCTGGCCGGACTCGTCCTCCGGCCGGGCGCCGGCCGCCTGGAGATTCTGGGCCGCAACCCCTGGAAGCTCTCAGCCGGAGGTCGCGCGCGGCTCCGTCGGCGTATCGGGTACATCCGTCAGGATCTTGATCTGATTGAAAACCTGTCGGTCGAGGAAAATGCAGCTCTTCCGATGAAAATTGCAGGCGTGCGACGAGAGGTTCGTCGCCGGGACGTCGCCGAGCTGCTGGGCTGGCTCGGGTTAGGGGAGAAGGCCGCAGTCCGCCCCGGAGATCTCGATCGGGACGAGCGGCAGAGACTGGCGGTCGCGCGGGCCGTCGCCGGCCGGCCCGAAATCATCCTGGCGGACGAACCTCTCGGGTGGCTGGGACCGGACGCCGCCCGCCGCGTTCTGCGCTTGCTCCTGCAACTCAACCGGCAGGGTGTGACCCTGATGCTGGCAAGTCGTAACGCCGATCTGGCGCCGGCCTCCCGCAAGCTTCGGCTCTTAGCGGGCCAGATAGTCTCGGAGGAAAGATCGTGAGGCGGCCGGGGCTCCTTGTTATCGTCGCTGTCCTTACAGCGCTGATGGGCCTTCTGGGGGAGGCGGGACTGGCCGCCCTGACCCGGACCGAGGCATGGCGAAGCCGGCTTGCCAGCGAGATGACCGCCGCCATCCGATCCGGCGGATCCGCAAACTCCGACGCTGAGGCCCGGCGGGCGGTGGAAGTCCTGGCGGCGACGGAGGGCGTCGCCGAGGTCAGACTCCTTGACGTCGACAAGGTGGCCAATCTCCTTTCGCCATGGACAGCCGGCGCCCGAAGCCAGGATCTCTCCGTGCTTCCGCGTCTGGTCGCGGTCGAACTTGACCCGCGCAAACCGGCCGCACGCCAGGATCTGGAGGACGCCCTGCGCTCCGCCGGGGTCGATGCGGTGGTCGACGACCACAGCGGGTGGAGACGCTTGGGCGGCGATGTTCAGACGAAGATCACGATCGGGGTTCTGGCCGGCCTGCTTCTCTGCGTCACAGGCCTCGCCGCGACCGGGATCCTGGCGGCGGACAGGGAGGCCGAGCGTCGGCGCGCCGAGATGAGGGTCCGGGTGCAGCTCGGCGATGCGCCCCTGACCTTCCTGACGCTTCTGATGACGCCAATCGCCCTGAACCTGTTGGTTGGCATGATCCTGGGCGCGCTGGCGACAGCGGGGCTGGGGTACGCGACGGGCGCCGCGCCGTTCCCGACGCTTCCGGCGGAAGCAGCGGAATTCGCGATCCCAATGGCGGGCTTGATCGGGACGGCTGGACTTGTGACCTTGACTTCTGCCTTCGCCAGGGCGGCCTGGCGGGTCCGGGAACTGGGCGTATGAGGTTGGCGGCTGGCCTCCTGGTCGGGGTCCTGATCTGGCTGGCGGGGTTGTTCGCCTTCGCCGACCGGGTGAACCGCCTGACGCCGGCGCGTCTACCCGAGGCGGCTGATGGGGTGGTGGTTCTGACAGGGGCGGGTTCGAATGCACGGCTGGACGCTGGCATGGCCATTCTTGAGGCGGGTCTGGCCCGACGGCTGCTCGTTTCCGGCGTTAACCGCGGGGCGAGCCGCGAGGACATCCGGGAGGTCAGCAAGGCTACCCGCCGGCTCTACGACTGCTGCGTCGACCTGGGCTTTACGGCCGCTGACACTGTCGGCAACGCTCGCGAAACCGCCGGGTGGGTCCGGGCCATGCGGTATCGGAGGTTGATCGTCGTAACCGCCGACTGGCACATGCCAAGGGCCATGCTGGAGCTGAAGACGGCCCTGCCGGGGGTTGAGCTCCAGTCCTACGCCGCCGTCACGCCTGCGCTGGACTCCCGGCGGTGGACCGGCAGTCCTGCGGGCGTGCGATTGATGATCCGGGAGTACTCGAAGTACATGACGGTTCTCGCCCGTGAAACCGTCCGAAGCCTCGGGTTGGACGAGGCGCTCCCCAGGAAGGCCACACCGTGATCCTTGTCCGCTCGCTGCTGTTCACCGCGGTTTTCTATATCTGGTCAGGGCTGTGCGCGATCGCGCTCACACCGCTTCTGGCCGCGCCCCGGAGCTGGCTTCTCGCCGGCATGCGCTTATGGAGCCTTTCCGTGAACCTGCTCCTTCGGGTAATTTGCGGGATCCGGGTCGAGATCCGCGGTGTTGCGAACGTTCCGGCGGGTGACGCCCTCATCGCCTCCAAGCACCAGACCATGTTTGATGTCTTCGTCCAGTTCGGCGTCCTGAAGGGCGCCCTCTTCGTGTTGAAGAAAGAGCTGATGATCATTCCGATCTTTGGATGGATCGCCTTGAGAATTGGCTCGATCGTCGTCGATCGGGATGGCCAGGCTACAGCCTTGAGAGACATGGTGCGCCGCGCCCAGGAGCAATTCCGTCTGGGCGATCGCCAGCTGGTGATCTTCCCGGAGGGGACCCGACGGACGCCGGGTGCGACGCCTGATTACAAGCCCGGAGTCGCAGGCCTGTACCGGGAGCTTGAGGTCCCGGTGCATCCGGTGGCCACCAACGCCGGAGTCCACTGGCCGGCGCATGGTTTCCTGCGGCGCCCGGGCGTCATCGTCTACGAGTTCCTGGAGCCCATCCCCCCGGGGCTGAAGCGGGCCGAATTCATGCGGCTCCTTCAGGAACGCATCGAGACCGCCTCCGATCGTCTCCTCGCGGAAGGTCTCTAGCCGGCCTCGATCGCCGTGACGCGCGCCAGGAGAGCCTCCATCCCCCGGTCGCGAACCCCCGCTTCCCGCAGGTGCGCAACCAGGTCGCTGAGGTAATCGATATTGCGGCCGGACAGTCCGCCCGCCCCGGCGATAAGCCGGGCCTGGACTTCAGACGTAAGGCTTCCCGCCCATTGCGGGTGACGGGTGTCGGACAGGAAGGTCAGGCATGAGACCCGTTCGCCCGACCCCAGGCGCACGTTCACCTCGGCCTCCACATAGGTCTCCGTCGGCTGCTCCCGCTCACGCAGATAAGCGTGGACCTCCGGCCAGAGGGTCCCGGGCACCCGATAGGCCGCACCGCGGACGGAACCGCCCTGCACCAGTCCCAGGACCAGGCCCGGCCGCTCCGGCGTGCCGCGATGATGGACGGAATAGATGCAGAAGGCGCGGCGGCGACCCTGTAGGATGGCGGACTGACGTTCGGCCCAGGTAAAGCCGGGGCGCCACATCAACGATCCGTAACCGAACACCCACCGATCCGCCGACATCGCCGAACCCATGCCTCCCGCCTCCGACCTCGATCCCATGCCCCAGCCGCGTGGCGCGCGCAAACCCCTCAGGGCAGGTCTCTGGGGGCCCTTCGCCATCGCCATAGTCAGCGTGGTCGCCTGGAGCTCCGCCTGGCTGTTCGCCGCGCGTGAAGTGGACCGTCGTCTCGACGACACCCTACGGGGCCTCTCCACGCGAGGGGTCAAGGCGGAATGGTCGGAGCGCCGGCTCGCGGGATATCCCTTCCGGCTGAACCTGGTGATGACCGACCTGCGGTTGAGCGCGGGCGACTGGCGTCTCCGGATCCCGGATTTCGAGGCCCAGGCCTATCTGCATGCGCCGCGGTCCTGGCTGGCGGCGGCGCCTGCGGGTCTTGTGGTCCATCGGCCCGAGGGCGGCGACCTGGAGGTGCAGGGCGACCGCCTGCTCGCAAGCCTGGTGTTGCCAAAGGCGGGTCCGCCCCGGCTCTCGGTCGAGGGTCTTGGACTCCGCTTCTCGCCCTCGGCGGGTGCGCGGCCCTTCGCCCTGGAGTCGGCCGGCCGCATGGAGCTTCATGTCAGGCCGGGGCCGGATGACCAGGCTGCGGTCTTCATTCGCCTGGAGGACGGGACCGCGACTCCCGGGCGGCTGCTCGCGGATCTCGGAGGCGGCGCAACTGCGGCAGCGACCCTGGAGGGCCGTCTGGAACACGCATCAAGGCTCCGGGGCGCCGCGCTGCCGGACGCCCTTGCAGCCTGGGGCGCCTCCGGCGGGAAGCTGGAGATCCTTCAGGCCGGAATGACCGTGGGCAAGACCCGGGTCGCCCTGAGCTCGCCAGGGCTGGGGGCCGGACCGGAGGGCCGGTTGAATGGCCGCGTCACGGTGACGGCGGCGGGGACGCCGGCCCTGCTCCTCACCCTGGCCCGCCACGGGGTCGTTTCGCCTCCGGAGGCGGCGGGCGGCCTGGCCGCAGCCCTGCTGTCGGGTGCGAAAAGCCGGGATGACGTGCGCCTGTACCTTGAACTCGCCGATGGAAAGGTCCGTCTCGCCCGGCGGGGCTAGGCGGCCTGCCGGGCCTTCGGGGCGGGATTGGAGAACTGCATCACGCCGTCCTCCAGGCGCGAGAACCTGAGCGCGGCCAGGTCCATGGCGTAGTTCTGGTGGAGCCGCCAGGGGGCCGTGACGCCCTGACGCGGAAATGCGCCGATCGACCGCTGGACATAGCCCGAGGTGAAGTCGAGCCAGGGCGCGGTTTCGGGCGTCTCGCCCTCGAGCACCGGCGTGCACTGGCGCAGGCCCTTGCGCCGCATGTGGTTCAGGAGGCGACAGACGTACTCGCAGGTCAGGTCGCACTTCAGCGTCCAGGACGCATTCGTGTACCCGAAGGCCGAAGCCAGGTTGGGGACGTTCGAGTACATCATGCCCTTGTAGCTGAGCGTTTCCGCAGGGCGCACGGCGGCGCCGTCGACGCTGATGGAGAGGCCGTTCATCGCCTGCAGCTTCAGGCCGGTGGCGGTGACGATGAGGTCCGCCTCGATCTCCGCGCCCGACTTCAGCTTCAGGCCGGTGTCCGTGAAGGTCTCGATCTCGTCCGTCACCACCGAGGCGGAGCCGGACTTCAGCGCCTGGAAGAAATCCCCGTCCGGGGCCAGGCAAAGCCGCTGGTCCCAGGGGTTGTAACGGGGGGTGAAATGGGTCTCGACGTCGAAGTCGGGTCCCAGTTCCTGACGGACCTGGCCGACGATGGCGGACTTGACCCTTTCGGGCCGGCGGCGGGCGAAGTTGTAGAATACCATGCCCATCAGCACGTTCCGCCAGCGG
>JBJTFE010000329.1:0-2274 GCA_046093265.1 Phenylobacterium sp.
CTCCGGTACTGCGAACGGTCCGGTGAAGTGTCGTCGGAAGGCGATTTCTGGAGTTTGCCCGGCGCCACGATCTTCGGAAGAGACCGTGGGGAACTTGTCGCTTCGGACACTGTGCGTAAGCCAGCCATGATCGCACCAGTCGAGTTCGAGGCCGCCGCGCTCCACGCCTTGCAAGAGAACCTTTCCATGACGGAGGAGGAACTCATCATGGAGACCGCGCGGCTCTTGGGATTTGCTCGCACCGGACCCGACATTCGTTCGGCAATCGAGGCTGTGATCGCCGAGCGCCTGCTTCCAAACCTTTCGCGCGACCATCTAGGGAGGCTCAAGGCCCCCGCCTGATTGGGCCGGCGCAGGCGAAGAGTTGAGGTAACTCGACTGAGAGAATACTTCGCACCTGTCGATTGGCACCGCCATGGGCTGCTGAACCCCCGGACTTCAGCGAGCGCCGACCCATTGTGAGTAGCCTGACGCCCGACCTCACAGCCCCCGCAGAAAATCTGGCTCCGCCCCGCCACCGCCGCCGGGTTAGCAATCGCCGTCCGTCGGGAAGGCGGGTGCGCGTCGGCGCGTCGCCGGCGCCTCACCGCGCGGGGTTGCACGCCATGCCCAGGATCCGGACCCGAGCCTTGACGCCGACCATCGGCGCCCTGGTCGAAAACATCGACCTCTCCGGCCCCCTGAACGACGAGCAGTTCGCCGACATCCAGGCGGCCCTGATGAGGCGCCAGTTGATCTTCTTCGAGAACCAGCGCCTGACGCCGGTCCAGCACCGGGATTTCGCCGCCCGGTTCGGGGCCCTGCACACCCATCCGCTCTATCCCGGCGTGCCCGAGGCGCCGGAGCTGTTCACCCTGGACAACCACCAGGCCAACCCCACCGACAACGACAGCTGGCACACCGACGTCACCTTCATCCAGACCCCGCCCAAGGCCGCCATCCTGCACGCCCACCGGCTGCCCCCCGAGGGCGGGGACACGATCTGGTCGAACATGAGGGCGGCCTTCGAGGCCCTGTCGCCCTCCTTCCGCGACTACCTGACCACCCTGGACGCCGTGCACGACTTCGCCCGGGGCTTCCCGGCCAGCGGCGTGGTGGCGGGCAATGCTGGCGCCGAGGCCCACGCCCGGGCCGTGGCCGCCAACCCGCCGGTGATCCACCCCGTGGTGCGCACACACCCCGAGACCGGGGAGGACGGCCTGTTCGTCAACACCACCTTCACCGACCGCATCGTCGGCCTGAGCCGCAAGGAGAGCGACGCCATCCTCGGCGTCCTCTTCGACCACATCCAGAAGCCGGAATTCCTGGTCCGGTGGCGCTGGAGCGAGAACGCCGTCGCCTTCTGGGACAACCGGGTGACCCAGCACTATGCGGTGAACGACTACCTGCCGGCGCGGCGGGTGATGGTGCGGGCGACCATCCTCGGCGACCGGCCGTATCATCGCTCGCGGCGGCCGGAGGCGGTGCAGACGCTGGCGGCGGAGTAGGCGCCAAGTTCCGATTTGCAGCCGCGCCCCGGCACGCGCACTCTTGCCTCCCACAACCCGAGAAGATCGGCCGCGGCCGAAGGCGACAGCGCCTTCGTACGCCCCGGCCCTTCGGCGGAACGACCCGGCCGCTTGTGCGACTCCGGGCGAAGTGCGACCCTCCACCGCGTAGGATTGGGCTGTTCCCCGAACAGAGGAGGATTCAGCGTTCGAGTGGCCTGTCGCTGTCTTCGATCTGACATCTCTGTCCGATAGGAGCCCGCAGGCCTTCAGCCATGGGGATGAAATGACCTTTTCTTCAATTCGCGCGATTGCGCTTTACACCACCTGCGCCCCAGCCCTGCTGTGCGGCTCTCAGGCTCTGGCTCAGGGCAATGCGACGGGCGGCTCTGGCGCCACCGCCGTTGAGGAACTGATCGTCACGGCGCAGAAGCGCGAGCAGCGCACCCTGGAGGTGCCGATCGCCCTGACCGCCTATACCGGCGACTTCCTGGACGATGTCGGCGTGCAGGAGTTCGAGGAACTCTCCCTTCTTGTCCCGGGCTTCGAGGTCCAGAACCAGTCGCCCAACAATCCCGGCTTCGTCATGCGCGGCATCACCTCGGATGACGGCGGCGCCACGATCGAGCCGCGGGTGTCGGTCTTCCAGGACGGGGTGTCGGTGTCCAAGTCGCGCGGTTCGTATATCGAGCTGTTCGACAACGCCCGGATCGAAGTCGCCAAGGGGCCGCAGTCGACCCTGTTCGGGCGCAGCGCCCTGATCGGCGCCGTCAACATCGTCCAGAAC
>JBJTFE010000330.1:0-3465 GCA_046093265.1 Phenylobacterium sp.
GAATTACAACAAATTAATTGCTCCCCATCCCAGGGGGAGCTCCCCGCGAAGCGGGGTGAGGGGGTGCAACGGCCTCTCTGAAGACCCCCTCCAGCCCGCTGCGCTGTCCACCCCCGCTCAAGAGGTGGAGGAATTCGTGGGTGGCTGCGGCTCAGCCTCGGTCGCGGGGCGGCTGGGGTTCACGCCCCGACGCCTGAGCGCCTCCCGAAGGAGCACCTCCACCTGGGCGTTCACGCTGCGCATCTCGGCCGCCGCCAGTCGCTCGACGGCGGACAGGACCTCGGGGGTCAGGCGGGCGAGGAAGGCGCGTTTTCCGGGGCTCGCCACGGCGTCACCCGTAGAGCGTTCCGGTGTTCACGACCGGGGTGGGCTCTCGGTCGGCGCAGAGCACGACCCGCAGGTTCGAGACCATGCTGGCGCGGCGCTCTTCGTCCATCTCGACCACCTTGCGATCCGACAGAGCGCCGAGCGTTCGGTGGTCTGGGTGTGCGAAGTATCCTGGGACATGATGTCTCTCCGCTTCATCCGGAAGGTGATATCACTTTAATAGCTTTAGGCCTAGTCCCTGGCTTGCTCGGCGGCGATCCTCTCTGCGAGGGATTCCGGAAGCGAAAGTCCAGCAGCCTGAAGGTTCTCTTCCAGATGCCGCATCCGCGTCGTGCCGGCGATGGCCGCGGAAACGCCGGGCGCGGCGAGGACCCAGGCGAGGAGCGCCTGCGCGCCCGTGATCCCGGGCTGGTCATGCAGGAAGCGGAAGCGGCGGCCCAGCGCCATGTCGGCCCGGTGGTTCTTCAGGGCGCGCAGGGCGTACCAGACGCTGGACGGCCGCAGGTCGCGCAGGCGCCGGGGGGCAGTGTGTCCCATGGCCAGGGGCATGCCCGCCAGCACCCCCTTCCCCGCCTCCGCCGCCCGGGCGACCAGGGGCAGGCGTCCGGGCCTGAGGACGTTGACGTCGACCATCACCGTGTCGATCTCCGGCAGGGACAGTGCGAATTCGATGACCGCCGGATCAAAGCTGTTCACACCCAGGTGTCGAAAGAGGCCTCGCGCGCGAAGCCGCTCCAGCCCGCCCAGGAAGTCCGGCGTCAGCTCTTCGACGGAAGGTCCATGCAGATGCACCAAGGGAAGACTTTCCAGCTTCAGCCGGCGGCGGCTGCGCTCCAGGCTGGTCTCGATCCCTGACAGGGACATGTCGCGTCGCACCCGCCCAGCGTCAAAGCGCGTGCCAACCTTGGTCGCCAGAACCAGGCCGGAAAGGTTCCGACCCTCGAGAGCCCGGCCAAGCCGCCCCTCCGCCCGGCCGCGGGAGTAGGCGGGGCCGGTGTCAAAAAAGTTGACGCCCAGGTCCAGGGCGCGGTCGATCAGACGCCGGGCCTCGTCTTCGGGAAAGGCCGGATGCCCCCAGAAGGAGGCGGCGCCAAAGCCGATCTCCGAGACCTGCAGGCCCGTTCGTCCGAGCGGTCGGGCGCGCATGGCGTGTCTCCGGGATGGTGGGCGGCGAGGGGTTCGAACCCCCGACCCCCTGGGTGTAAACCAGGTGCTCTGACCAGCTGAGCTAGCCGCCCTTCCCGCCCTCAGACTCCGGCCGCCGGAGCATTACGCCCCGGCCTCGGGAATGAGCGACTGGCCGCAGATGCATAAAGCCCGTTCGTCTCTGACGGAACCGTCTAAAGGGACAAAACAGGCTCCGATTCAAGACGGATCTCTTCCGTTCCGAAACGCAGAGCGCTTTCCGCATCCTGGAACAGGAGCCGGAACCGCCGGTCGTCTACGCCCGGCGGTTCCGTCCGATCAATGGGTCAGAACAGAGTCCTCGCCCGGATCTTCGGTCGCCGCCGGAGGGGAGACGGGCTCGGTCCATTCGATCAGCGTCAGCGGACCGACCAGGGCGTGGGCGAGGACCTGATCCACCGAACTGACCGGCATGATCTCAAGGCCCGCCTTAACATTGTCGGGAATGTCCTGAAGATCCTTGACGTTTTCCTGAGGGATCAGGACCGTCTTCACGCCCGAGCGAAGGGCTGCGAGGAGCTTTTCCTTCAGGCCGCCGATGGGCAGGACCCGACCGCGCAGAGTCACCTCGCCGGTCATGGCGATGTCCCGGCGGATCGGCACCCCGGTGAGAACCGAAACGATGGCCGTGGCCATGGCCACCCCGGCGGAGGGGCCGTCCTTGGGCGTGGCGCCCTCGGGCACGTGGATGTGCACATCCGTCCGTTCGAAGACCGGGGGAGCGATCCCGAACTGGGTCGAGCGGCTGCGCACATAGGCGTGGGCGGCCTGGACGGACTCCTTCATCACGTCCTTGAGGTTGCCGGTGACCTGCATCCGTCCCTTGCCGGGCATGCGCACGGCCTCGATGGTCAGGATGTCGCCGCCGAAGTCGGTGTAGGCCAGGCCGGTGATGATGCCGACCTGATCCTCGCCGTCCATCTCGCCATATTTGAACCGGCGCACGCCCGCGTAGTCGGCCAGCAGGGCCTCGTCCACCACGATCGGGCGGGCGTCCTGCTCCGGCGTGCGGCGCATGAGGTCCCGCACGGCCTTCCGGGCGAGGTTGCCGATCTCGCGCTCCAGCGAACGCACTCCGGCCTCCCGCGTATAGTAGCGGATAAGGTCGCGCAGCGCGGCGTCTGGAAGCTCGAACTCCGCTGCGGTCAGTCCGTGATCCTTCATCTGCTTGGGCAGCAGGTGACGGCGGGCGATCTCGACCTTTTCGTCCTCGGTGTAGCCGGGGATGCGGATGATCTCCATGCGGTCCAGCAGGGGCTGGGGCATGTTCAGGCTGTTGGCGGTGGTCACGAACATGACCGGACTGAGGTCGTAATCCACCTCGAGATAGTGGTCCGCGAAGGTCGCGTTTTGCGCCGGGTCCAGCACTTCGAGCAGGGCCGAGGAGGGATCGCCCCGCCAGTCGGCGCCCATCTTGTCGATCTCGTCGAGCAGGAAGAAGGCGTTGGTGGACTTGGCCTTCTTCATCGACTGGATGATCTTGCCGGGCATGGAGCCGATATAGGTCCGGCGATGGCCGCGGATCTCGGCCTCGTCCCGGACCCCGCCCAGGGATACGCGCACGAACTCACGGCCCGTCGCCTCGGCGATGGACTTGCCCAGGGAGGTCTTGCCGACCCCGGGCGGACCCACCAGGCAGAGGATCGGGCCCTTGAGCGAGCCGGTGCGCGACTGCACCGCCAGATACTCAAGAATGCGCTCCTTGACCTTTTCCAGCCCGTAGTGGTCGTTCTCGAGGACGGACTCGGCCTTCTCCAGGTCGATCGGCTTCGACTTCGCCTTGCCCCACGGAATGGACAGTAGCCAGTCGAGATAGTTCCGCACGACGGTAGACTCCGCCGACATGGGGCTCATCGACCGCAGCTTTTTCAGCTCGGCGTTGGCCTTGATGCGGGCCTCCTTGGACAGGCGGGTGCGCTTGATGCGCTTTTCCAGCTCGGCCAGCTCGTCGCG
>JBJTFE010000331.1:0-2539 GCA_046093265.1 Phenylobacterium sp.
ATCCCGGAGCCTGAACCATGCTGACAGAAGTCGATCGCCTGCTTGTGGCGACCCCCGACTCTGCGTCGGCAGGCGCCGCCTGGCGCAGCATTTTGGGTGCAGAGGAAGTGCTCAGAGAGCGAGCGCCCGCCCTCTCGGCGGTCCGGCGGGTCTTTCGGGTCGGCCGGTCCGACGTCGAGTTCCTCGAACCGGACGGCGCCGGGCCCATAGCGGAGGCCCTGTCACGACGCGGCCGCGCCCATGTGTGGGCCGCCGGCGCGGCCTCTCCCGACCCCGGCGCCGTCGCCCGGACAGCGGCCGCATCCGGCGCGGTCGCTGAGGCGGACGGGGCCCGTCAGTTCATCACTCTCGAGATCGAAGGCGCGCCTATCCGCTTTGTGATCTCTCCCGAGGAGGAACGCGCGCCGGTAGGTCGATTGGACTTCCTCTACGAGGCGACGGTGCTGGCCGCTGACCAGGCCGGCGCGGTGTCCAGGATCCGGGACGCCTTTGGCCTGGACGAGACGGTCTTCACGACCATCACCTCGGAGATGTTCGGCTACACCGGGGTCCTGACCCTGTTTCGGGTCGGCCAGCTGCACCGCTTCGAGGTCATCACGCCCATCGACCGGGACAAGACCATGGGCCGGTATCATGCACGGGAAGGCGCCTGCTTCTACATGGGGTTCGCAGAGGCGTCCGACCTGATGGATATCGAGGGCCGGATCGCTCCGAGCGGCGTGACGATCGACCGGCCGGAGGGCCGCGGGGCAGATCAGACGCCGGATCAAATCTGGATCCATCCTCCCACCCTTGGTGGGGTCATGCTGGGGGTTTCCCGCCCTTCAATGGCATGGATGTGGTCGGGGCATCCCGAGCGCGTCACGCCGCTCTGAGGTCGTATCCGGCGAGTTGACTTCCTCTTCGTCCGGACCGCTCAATGGCCCAGGCGCCGCTTGAGAGGATGACATGACCGACTGGAGGATAGCTGACGTCTGGGAGGCCATCGCCAGGAGGACCCCCAACCGTCCAGCCCTGATCCAGGGACACAGGGTCATCACCTGGGGACAGTTCGACGCACGGGCCGACGCGCTGGCTGCGCATCTGGTTGCGGGAGGCGTGAGCGCGGAGGCCAAGGTCGCCGCCTACCTCTTCAACTGTCCGGAGTACCTGGAGGTCTACTTTGCAGCCTTCAAGGCGGGCATCGCGCCAATCAACACCAACTACCGGTATGGCGGCGAGGAACTGGTCTATCTGTTCGACAACGCCGACGCTGAGGTGGTCGTTTTCCACGCCGGATTCTCAGAGACTCTGGAGGCGATCCGGCCGCGGCTTTCCAAGGTCAAGCTCTGGATCGCCGTCACCGAACCCGGACATCCGGCGCCCGCCTGGGCGGTGGACTATGAGACTGTGGTGGTCGATTCGCCCCCGGCGCGTCCCGTCAAGGCCCCCTGGGGCCGCTCAGGGGACAACCTGCTCCTGCTCTACACCGGCGGCACGACCGGCATGCCCAAGGGCGTCATGTGGCGCCAGGACGACCTCTTCAACGTCCTTGGCGCCGGCGGTCAGGCGGCGCGCGGCGTGGAGCCGATCGAGAGCCCACAAGGGGCCGCGGACCGCCTTGATCCTCAAGGGCCGCGCCCTCCCTTGACGCTGGTCTGCTGTCCGCTCATGCACGGGACTGGTCAGTTCTCCGCCTTCATCACCCTCAACCAGGGGGGCGCCGTCGCCACCCTGCCCTCCCGAGGGTTCAACGCCGTCGAGCTGTGGAACGAGGTGGAACGACTAAAGGCCGACGGCGTCGTTATCGTAGGCCTCGCCTTCTCGACACCCATGCTGGAGGTCCTGGAGGCTGACCCAGGCCGCTGGAACCTTTCGAGCGTCTTGTCCATAAGTTCATCGGGCTCCATGTGGAGCCAGGAGAATAAGCGGGGCCTTCTGGCGCACTGCGTCAACGCCACGATCTTTGACTCCTTCGGCTCCTCAGAGGCGGTTGGGCTCGGCGCCTCGGCCTCGACACCCGGAGCCGAAGCGGCCACCGCCGCCTTTGTCCTGGGCCCCACCTGTGCAGTCTTCACCGAAGACGGACGCCGGGTCGCGCCCGGCTCCGGTGAACGGGGCCTTGTGGCGGTGAGCGGCTTCCTGCCAATCGGCTACTACAAGGATCCCGAGAAGAGCGCCAAGACCTTCCTGACCCTCGAGGGTCAGCGCTGGTCGGTTCCCGGCGACTGGGCCGAAGTCAACGCAGACGGCGCGCTCAAGCTGCTAGGACGAGGCTCACAGTGCATCAATACCGGCGGGGAGAAGGTCTTCCCTGAGGAAGTTGAGGAGGCCCTCAAAACGCATCCGCATGTCCGCGACGCGGTCGTTGTGGGGGTTCCCGACGCCCGGTTCGGTGAGCGCATTTGTGCGGTCGTGGAGCCTGACGGCGCCATTGAGCTTGAGCTGGCGGATCTTTCGGCCCACGTCCGCAACCGCCTCGCAGCCTACAAGGCGCCGCGGGAGCTCGTGGTGGTGGACAGCATTGGCCGGGCGCCGAACGGCAAGGTGGACTACAAGG
>JBJTFE010000332.1:0-8032 GCA_046093265.1 Phenylobacterium sp.
CATGATGGTGAGCCGGCCGGCCTGCGCCCCCGCCTGCCCGCCGGAGACCGGGGCGTCGAGGAAGGCGCGGCCCGAGGCGGCGGCCAGGGCGGCCATGTCCCGCGCCAGCTCGGCCGAGGTGGTGGTGTGGTCGACGATGACCCCGCCGGGCGCCATGACGGGCAGGACCTGCGGGACCAGGCCGCGCACGTCGGCGTCATTTCCCACGCACAGGGCGACCAACGCGCTCCCTTGCGCGGCCTCGGCGGGGGTCGCGGCGGCGGTTCCGGGGTGGGCGGCGGCCCAGGCGCGGGCCTTGTCCGGGCTGCGGTTGAACACGCTGACCGCATGGCCCGCCGCCGCCAGGTGGCCCGCCATGGGCGCGCCCATCACCCCCAGGCCGATGAATGCAATGCGCATGGGGTCCTCCATCCTAAACGCGCTCTTAACCTTCCCGGGGCCAGACTCAGGCAAACGGAGTGCGGACACCGTCATGGCAGGCGACGAACGCCCTATTCTGATCAAGAAGGTCAAGAAGGTTTCGGGCGGCGGCCACCATGGCGGCGCCTGGAAGGTGGCCTATGCGGACTTCGTGACCGCCATGATGGCCTTTTTCCTGCTGATGTGGCTGATCAACACCACCAGCCCGGAGCAGAAGCGCGGCATCGCCGAATACTTCGCCCCGGCGACGGTGGCGGAATCCTCCTCCGGCGCCGGCGGCATCCTCGGCGGCACGGCCCTCGACGACGATGGCGCCAGGTCGGCGGGCTCGTCCTCCATCATGGAGCAGATGGCGCCGGATACGCGCAACAGCCAGGAGGGGCCGAATGCGGCGGCCTCGGTCGCCGACACCCTGGAGACCGCCCGGCAGAAGCGCGAGGAGGCCGAGTTCGAATCCGCCGCCCAGTCGCTGAAACAGGCCCTGCAGTCCATGCCCGAGCTGGCCGAGCTGTCGAAGAACATCATTGTCGACAAGACGCCGGAGGGGCTGCGCATCCAGCTGGTGGACCAGGAGGGGCGCTCGCTGTTCCCGGTGGGCTCCGCGGTTCCCAATGACCGGGCGCGGGTGCTGCTGAGGGCGATCACCAAGACGCTGAACCAGCTGCCCAACCGGATCTCGATCTCCGGCCACACCTCGGCCGACTGGCGCGGCGGCGAGATCGACAGCGACTGGGGGCTTTCGGCGGCGCGGGCCGACGCCTCGCGGCGCATCCTGCAGGCGTCGGGCGTGTCGCCGGACCGGGTTTATCAGGTCTCCGGTAAGGCGAATTCCGAACCCCTCTATCCGGATGATCCCAGCCTGCCGGGCAACCGGCGCATCGCTATCGTTCTTCTGCGTGAAGCGCCTGTCCTGCCGCCGAACCCGGCCTTCTGACCCCGCCGCGGGGCCTTGCGCGGGCCGGGCGGTTCGGGGTCTAGTCGTCGGCGTGACCCAGCATTTTCCCGCCCGCCAGCTCAGATTCTACCTGACCGCCCCGGCGCCCTGCCCCTATCTGCCCGACCGGCTGGAACGGAAGGTCTTTGCGCACCTGCCCCTGGGCGACGGCGCGCTGGTGAACGACACGCTCAGCCAGAGCGGGTTCCGGCGCTCGCAGAACATCGCCTACCGGCCGGCGTGCGAGACCTGCCAGGCCTGCATCTCGGTGCGCATACCGGCGGCGGACTACGGCCTGTCGCGCTCGGACCGCAGGACGCTGAACCGCAACGCCGACCTGCAGCGCAGCCTGGTGGAGGCCGAGGCGACGGTGGAGCAGTTCGACCTCCTGAGCCGCTATCTGCGCGCCCGACACGCCGAGGGCGGCATGACCGACATGGGCTGGCCCGACTATGTCGCCATGGTCGAGGACACGCCCGTCCGCACCCACCTGATCGAGTACCGCCTGCCCTCGCAGGACGGGGCGCCGGGCGAGCTGGCCGCCTGCGTGCTGGTCGACCTGCTCGGCGACGGCCTGTCGATGGTCTATTCCTTCTATGACCCGTATCTGGCGCGCCGCAGCCTGGGGCGGTTCATGATCCTCGACCACCTGGCCCAGGCCCGGATGACCGGCCTGCCCTACCTCTATCTCGGCTACTGGGTGCAGGGGTCGGGCAAGATGGACTACAAGGCCGGCTTCCAGCCCCTGGAGGCCCTGGGTCCGTCCGGCTGGCGTCTGTTGGGCGCCCGCGACCGTGACGCGCTTGTCCACAGGCCTTCCACAGGGGGTGAGACCCCATCCCCCACCCGGGAGGGCGCCGGCGTCGACCCCGGGGTGTGAACCGGGGTAGCACCGGGGGTCATGACGCAGGCCCTGCTCGATGTCTGGAACCCGCTGTTCGACGCGCGGGGCGATTTCATCGCGGGCGCCGGCAACGCCGGAGCGCGCGCGCGACTGGACGCCTGGCCCCGCTGGCCGGGGGGCGCGCTTGTGCTGGTCGGGCCCGAGGGGTGCGGCAAGAGCCGGCTGGCCGAGACCTGGGCGGCGCGCGCCGGGGCCCGGCGGCTGGATCCCCGCGCCCCGGACCTCGCCGCCGCCCGGCAGGCGCCGGTCCTGCTGGAGGATGTCGACCGTGGCTTCTGCGCCGAGGGGCTGTTCCACCTCCTGAACCTGGCGCCTGCGGGTCAGGGGGTGCTGTTGACCGCCCGGACCCGCCCCGCCGCCTGGCCCGCCGCCCTTCCCGACCTCCGCTCGCGGTTCAACGCCCTGGAGACCGCCCTGGTCGAGGCCATGGACGACGAGATCCTCACCGGGGTGCTGGAGTCCTTCCTGAGGGCCCGCGGCATCCGGCCACCGCCGGACCTCGCCCCCTATCTGATTCGCCGGATCGACCGCTCCGCGCCGGCCGCCCGGGACATGGTCGAGCGTCTGCACGAGGCCTCGGCCCGGGACCTGCGCCCCGTCACCCGCGCCCTGGCCCGGGAACTCCTCGACGACGCGGCGGAAAACCTTGATCTTTTCGAGTCCTGACGCAGAGCCGTCACAGACTTGGCCCATCCGCAGGGGAATGATACCGATCCCCTCCAGGATGCACGCCCGATGATCTCCGCGCCCCGCGACACGGCCCCCGCCCGCAAGCCCAGCACGCCCCTGAAGGCCGACCTGATGCGCGCGACCGAACGGTTCTTCAACCGCGAGCTGTCCTGGCTGGCCTTCAACCGCCGCGTCCTGGCGGAGAGCCGGAACCCGCGGCACCCCCTGCTGGAGCGGCTGAAATTCCTGTCGATTTCGGCCCACAACCTGGACGAGTTCTACATGGTCCGGGTGGCGGGCCTGAAGGCCCAGGTCCGGGAGGGCGTTCGCACCCTCAGCCAGGATGGCCTGACGCCGGCCGAACAGCTGGAACGGATCAACGCCGAGGCGGCGGCCCTGATGGCCGACCAGCAGGCCCGCTGGCGCGATCTCGCCGTCGAGCTTTCAGGCCAGGGCCTGAGGGTGGTGAGCACCGATTCACTGTCCGTCGAGGACAGGACGGCTCTCGAAGAGGCGTTTCAGGCTCGCCTGTTCCCGGTCCTGACGCCGCTGGCCATTGATCCCGCCCATCCCTTTCCGTTCATTCCCAATCTCGCCTTCTCGCTGGTCTTCAAGCTTCGGCTGAAGTCCGAACGGCGCTCCCTCTACGCCCTGGTTCCGATTCCCGCCCAGGTGGCGCGGTTCTGGGAACTTCCTCAGCAGCCCGGCGCCCGGCGCCGGCCTGAGCGCCGGTTTGTGACGCTGGAAGGTCTGGTGAGCCTGTTCGTCGACCGCCTGTTCCCCGGGTCCCGTGTCGAGGCGCGGGGGGTCTTCCGTCTGATCCGCGACTCCGATGTGGAGATCGAAGAGGAGGCGGAGGACCTGGTGCGGGAGTTCGAGGAGCGCCTGAAGCAGAGGCGGCTGGGCTCGGTGGTCCGGGTGGAGATCGAGGCGGAAACCCCCCGGGACCTGCAGGATTTCATCTCTTCCAACCTGCACGCCCAGCGCGAGGACATCATACGCGTCGAGGGCATGCTGGGCCTGGACGAGCTGTCCCAGCTGATCCCGCCCAACCGGCCGGAGCTGAAGTTCAAGGCCTTCGAGCCCCGCTTTCCCGAACGCATCCGCGACCACGCCGGCGACTGCTTCGCCGCGATCGGGGAGAAGGACATACTGGTCCACCACCCCTTCGAAAGCTTCGACGTGGTGGTCCAGTTCCTGCGCCAGGCGGCCCGCGACCCACATGTTCTGGCCATCAAGCAGACCCTCTACAGGACCTCCCAGGACAGCCCCATCGTCGCAGCCCTGATCGAGGCCGCCGAGAACGGCAAGAACGTCACCGCCCTCGTCGAGATCAAGGCCCGGTTCGACGAGGAGGCTAATCTGAAGTGGGCCCGCGACCTGGAGCGCGCGGGCGTCCACGTCGTCTTCGGCTTCGTGGAGTACAAGACCCACGCCAAGCTCTCGATGGTGGTCCGGCGGGAGGGCGACCAGCTGCGCACCTACTGCCATTTCGGCACGGGCAATTATCACCCCCTGACTGCGCGGGTTTACACGGACCTGTCGCTCTTCACGTCCGATCCGGCCCTCGGGCGCGACTCGGCGCGCCTGTTCAACTACATCACCGGCTATGCGCGGCCGCAGAGGATGGAGAAGCTGTCCTTCTCGCCTCTGACCATGAAGACGGATCTGCTGCGAATGATTGCGGATGAGGCTGACCGGGCGAGAGCTGGCCTGCCCGCAGCCATCTGGGCCAAGCTGAACTCCCTGGTGGACCCCGAGATTATCGACGCCCTGTATGAGGCCAGTCAGGCTGGGGTCGACATCCAGCTTGTCATCCGGGGAATCTGCTGCCTCCGCCCGGGGGTTCCGGGCCTTTCCGAGAGGATCCGCGTCAAGTCGATCGTCGGCCGCTTTCTGGAACATTCCCGTATCGTGGCGTTCGCCAATGGCGCGGAAATGCCCTCACCCGATGCCCGCGTATTCATCTCTTCGGCGGACTGGATGCCCAGGAACCTCGACCGGCGCGTGGAGGCGATGACTCCCGTCGAGACTCCGACCGTCCACCAGCAGGTGCTGCAACAGATCCTCGTTGCGAACATCCGCGACCAGGCCCAGAGCTGGACGCTGGACGCCGAGGGGGAGTACCGCCGGGACCCCGCCTGGGACCAGCCCGGTGCGTTCTGCGCACATGAGTACTTTATGACCAACCCAAGCCTCTCCGGTCGGGGTCACAGGGTTAAGGATCTTCCAGGCGAAATCGATCATGTGGCGACTCGCACCTAACCGAACCCCGGCCGTCCAGGGCGCCGAGCCGGCGGAGAGCCGGCATGCGGCGGTCATAGACATCGGCTCCAACTCGATCCGGCTGGTCATCTACAGGCTCGAAGGGCGGGCGATCTGGACCGTCTACAATGAAAAGGCCCTCGCCGGTCTGGGTCGAGACCTCCAGTCGACGGGACGGCTCTCGCCAGAGGGGGTCGAAACGGCCATGGCGGCTCTGCGGCGTTTCCGGGTACTGCTCCAGGGCTGGACGAACCGCGAGACCTTCGTGGTCGCGACGGCGGCGATCCGGGAGGCACGCGACGGCCGCAACTTTCTCAGGATCATCGAAGAGGAGACCGGAATCACCGTTCGGGTTCTGACCGGTGAGGAAGAGGCTCGCTATGGCGCACTGGGCGTCACGGCGGGCCAGGCGGACGCCCGGGGCGTGGCCGGAGACCTGGGCGGTTCAAGTCTGGAGCTCGTGCGCCTGGACGAGCCCGAGCGGGGCGTAAGCCTTCCCCTCGGCCCTCTGGCCCTTGGAGCCCCGCGACCCCTGGACGCGGATCGTGTTCGACGGACCGTGTCCCGCCAGCTGCGTCCGCATTCGGAACGCCTTTCGACCCGGGAGCTTCACGCCGTTGGCGGAGCCTGGCGCAACCTCGCGCTCCTTCACATGGAGCTGGAGGGCTATCCCCTTCATATCGCTCATCAATACGAGATCCAACGGACAGACCTGCTCGACATGTGCCGTTTTGTCGCAAGGCAATCCCGGTCCTCGCTCGAGGGTATCCAGGGTCTCTCGCGCAAACGCTTCGATACCCTGCCCTACGCCGCCGTCGTGCTCTCGGAGGTGGTCCAGGCCCTCGAGGTCCAGAGGGTGGTGGTTTCCGCCTTCGGCCTCCGGGAGGGGATTCTACTTGAGTCCATGCCGGACGCCGTTCGCGAGCGCGATCCCCTCATCTCCGGCTGCGAGGCCCTGGTGGCCGAACGCGGTCTGACGCCAGAGCTTGGCGCCGTTCTTGAAGGCTTTGTTCAGCCCGTTTTCGGGGGTTTGCCGCCGGCCTTTGGAACCCGCGATCCGATCCTTGTGGCCGCAGCCTGCCGGTTGGCTGACCTGGGGGCCAGACTCCACCCCGACCACAGGGCCGACCTGGCCTTCGACAAGGCCCTCAGGGCGCCGATCGCCGGCATGAATCATCCTGAACGGGCTTTTCTCGCCTGCGTCGTCTTCTCCCGGCATGATTCCGGAACCACCACGCCGAAGCCGGATACGATTACGCGGCTGCTGACCCCGGAGCGGCGCGCGCGCGCCCGCGCCCTGGGGTCGGCAATCCGTCTGGGGTGCGACCTCGCCGGGCGCAATGTGGAGGCGCTCCGGCACGCGCATCTGGCCGTTGAAGGCGAGAAACTTCGCGTGTTCACGGAACCGGGTTGGGAAGACATGCTTCTGGGCGAGCAAACGGCCAAGAGGGCGCTGACCCTGGCTCAGGCCCTCAAGATCCGCCTCCAGATGGGATGATTTCGGTGTGAGACAGCTGCTGATGTCCGAGGCCGCGCACCTGCGTATCCGGGAGCGGATCGCCGGCCTTGGGCCCGACTTCGAAGTCATCATCGTGAAGGCGCCGGGACGCTATCTCCGGGATGGGGTCGAAATCCCTCTGGCGGAGCTCTCCCCCGAGATCGTCTGGAACACCCAGGAGGCCTACATGTCCGGCCTCCTGCGGACGCTGATGCGGCCCCTTCTCGACTGTCCCTCGGTGCGCTGGCTCCAGACCTTCAACGCCGGTCTCGACCTGCCGATCTTCCGGCGGATCATGGAAAAGGGCGTCCGGATCACCAAGTCGTCGGCGCAGGGCGTCGTGATCGCCGAATACGTCCTGGCCCACGCCCTGTCCCTGATTGTGCCCATCGACGCCCAAAGAGACCTCCAGGCCCGCCGGGAATGGGGCCGCACTCCGTACAGGGAAGTCAGTCAGACCCGCTGGCTCCTGGTCGGCTACGGCGCCATCGGCGAACAGATCGCCCAGCGGGCCCGGGCCTTCGGCGTCGACCTGACCGTGGTGAGACGCGGGACGGACGCCGGCCTCGCCCATCGGACCCTGCCTCTGGCCAGGATCGCCGAGGCCCTTCCGGACTCCGACGTGGTTGTCCTGGCGTGCGCGCTGACCGACGAGACCCGCGACCTTTGCAACGACGCCTTCTTCTCGGCGATGAAGCCGGGGTCCATCCTGATCAACATCAGCCGCGGCGGGCTGGTGGACGAGGACGCCCTGCGCCGCGGCCTGGAGGCCGGCCGACCCGGCCAGGCGGTGCTGGACGTCTTCCAGACCGAACCCCTGCCTGAAGACCACTGGATCTGGTTCCATCCGCGCGTTCGGGTCAGCGCCCACACCTCCAACTCCGGCGACGGAAACCAGCCGCGGGCGGACGAGCAGTTCATCGACAATCTTCGACTCTACCTGGCCGGCGAGCCCCTGAGGAACGAAGCCGAGCGATCTGAGGTCGGCCTGGCCTGACGGCGCGACCGGTGCTCAGGCCTCCGGGGCGGACCTCGGCGCACGCCGGACCTCGACCACGCGCACCCGGGTCCCATCGAGCACCAGGGCCAGCTCCCCGCGCTTCAGCCGCAAGGCGTCGGCCCCGAAAGCCTCGCGACGCCAGCCGGAAAGAGCCTGGGTGTCGGCGTTGTCGTCCTGGGCGATCTGCTCCAGGTCGGATATGGTGGCGATGAGCTTGGAGGCGACCCCCGCATCCTCGGCGCGGGCCTTCAGCAGCACCTTGAGAAGTTCGACGACGGCTCCCGCGGCGGGATTATGCGGCGCCCGTGTCCTCTCCACCGTCGGGGCGCTGGCCTCCGGATT
>JBJTFE010000333.1:0-3450 GCA_046093265.1 Phenylobacterium sp.
CTCGGGGGGCACCCGGGGCCTGTGCATCGGCCATGTGGGTCCGGAGGCCCAGATGGGCGGCCCCATCGGTCTGGTCCGGGACGGCGACATCATCAACATCGACGCCGACGCCGGTGTGCTCGACCTGGAGGTCTCGCCGGAAGAGCTCGAGCGTCGCCGCAAGGCCTGGAAGCCCCACCCGACGGAGTATGGCTCCGGCGCCCTCTGGAAGTACGCCCAGATCGTTGGTCCCGCCCACGAGGGCGCGGTGACCCACCCGGGCATGGCGGGCGAGCGGCACGTCTACGCGGACATCTGAGCCGGGCTTCACCCCAGGGCCGGGACCCCTGCGATGAACCGGTGCCCAAAGAGGACGGCTGTGTAGACGATCAGGCCGATCAGGGCGGGAACAGCGAGTTCAGCCGGCTTGAAGGGCTGTCGTCCGGTCAGAATGGCGGCGAACGGAATGAACGAGGTTCGTCCCTCGAACGTCGACCACCGCTCGGCGTAGATGCGACGGCGTTTGGCGTCGATGCTCGCCGCGCCGCCCAGGCCCAGCACGCCCAGCGAGCCGAACAGGATGAGCGAGGCCAGGTCTCCATTCACCATGAGGTGGCCCGCCGCCCAGAGTCCCACTCCCCAGAGGAAGGGATGGCGGGTGATGCGCAGGACGCCCTTCACCGTCTCCGGGTCGTCCATGGCGTTGGCCTGACCGGCGGTCCCCGGATTTCGCGCCAGCAGCCCGGGGACGGCGATCAGGAAGGCGACGAGGATCACGACATACTGGATGTGCCGGGTCGCCGGCGTCACGCCCCACCATGAGATGTTCAGCGGATCGACCCGCGCCGCGCCATGGGCGACGATGAGCCAGACCAGAATGCCGGCCGAGGCGAGCGAGAAAAGGCCGAGATAGGCGCCTTCCCCAAGCCGGGCCACGAGACGGTCACGCAGCGGCGTGCCCGAAACGCAGAGATGGATCAGAAGAAAGGCCGCCGCCGCCAGGACAAGTTGAATCATCGATGGACCCCCGACCAGGAAGCGCTCACGCTGGAAGTTTCACCTGGCGCCGTCAAGTCCGTCGCCGGCCTTCGCCTTCGCAGGACCAGCTTCCCGGGGGATCGGCCCCGACGGCCGCTTCAACGCTCAGGGAACCTCGAGCGGAGGGTCTCTCTCTAGCCAAGTATCGTTCCATTGAGATCAGGGCTGACGACGAGCCGACCGATCGCGTCGAACAGCAGTTCCATGGATACGGGCTTGAGCACCACTTCATCGGCGCCGGCGGCCAGGCAGTCTTCCCGTATGGAGGAGCTGGAGTCTGCGGTAACCACAATCACCGGAATCTTGGCCTTGGGGTCCTGGCGGGCGCGGATTTGCCGAATGGCGGTCAGTCCGTCCATTCCCGGCATCCGAAGGTCCATCAGGATCAGGTCGTAGTCGTGCTCCTCGATCATGCGCAGGCCGGTCTCGGCCTCGGGCGCTTCGTCCATGTTGAGGCCGGCGACGTCAAGCATGCCCTTCAGGATGCGCCTGTTCATCTCATTGTCTTCAACAAACAGAACGTCCATGCCCGTAGCTTTCAGCGTTTCGACGCAGCAGAGTCTGGACGACGAAGGGTTAACTTCTGATTGCCACGGAAGGCGGGCTCAGGCCTTCGCCGCCCTGCCGTCTTTCAGGGCGGCGCTCAGGTCGGCCGCAGAGACCGGCTTGGCGATGACCTGGTCGGCTCCGGCCTCCCGCAAGCGGTCGAGAAGGGCCTCGTCCGGCGAGGGCCACATCACGATCAGATGGCACGGCCCTGCGGCCGCCAGCGTCTTCACGGCGTCCAGGCGCTGGGCGTCATCCGCCCCCAGGAGGGATGCATCCACGATGGCCCTGGCCACGCCGCCCGCGGCGAGTCTTTCGGCGGCGGCGTCCAGACTTCCGCTCACCTCGACCTGCAGGCCGAGGGGCGTGAGGAGCGATTTGAGGATGGACTGGGTCAGGGGGTTGGACTCGATGATCAGAAAACTCGGCTCGATCCCGGGCGCGGCGTCCGCCGCATCGGCTTCGGCCGCCGGGGGCAGCTCTAGAGGCAGGACAAGCCTGAAGACGGATCCCCGCCCGAGTTGGCTGGTGACCCCCAAGGTCCCCCCCATGGCCTCGGCAAGGTCGCGACTGATCGAAAGGCCAAGCCCAGTTCCGCCGAACCGCCGCGTGACGCTGCTGTCCACCTGATGGAAGGACTCGAAAACATCGTCGATGCGGTCGGCCGGAATGCCGATCCCGGTATCGACGACCTCGATGACCAGTCGTTCTCCGGCCTCATGGGGCTCGGTATGGGCTTTGAGGGTGACCGATCCGGCTTCGGTGAACTTGATGGCGTTCGAAAGCAGATTGAAGATGATCTGCCGAAGGCGCGAGCCATCCTCGACGATCCGCTCCGGGGCGCCCTGGCGCGCGATTGCAAGGGTCAGCCCCTTGCCCTGGGCCTTGGCGGTCCAAAGGCTGACCGCATCATCGAGCAGGCCGGCGAAGTTGGTCTGCCGCTTGTGGATCGTAAGGGCGCCGCTCTCGATCTTCGCGGCGTCGAGCAGGTCATCGACAAGGGCGCGCATGCTCTCGCCGGCGTCATGCATCAGGCTGACCCGCTCGCGGACCTCGGGCGAGATCCCCGGGTCGGCGAGCAGGATCTGGGTGACGCCGAGGATCCCGTTCAGCGGGGTGCGGATTTCGTGGCTCGTGGACGCAAGGAACTCGCTCTTGGCCTTGAGCGCCCGCTCGAGCGCCTCGTTGGCGACGTTGAGCTCGGTATTGGCCGCCGCGAGCCGCTGACCGCTGCGCCGCAGGGCCAGGACGCTGAAGGCCAGTATCCCGCCGAGCAGGATCGAGCCGCCCAGCAGAACGAGGATGATCCGGGTGCGGGAGGTGGCGAGCTCGGCCTCCTTGCGAAGCTTCTCCGCCTCCAGGCGCGCGATCTTCAGGTCCTGGGTGGCGAAATCAAATTCCGCCGCCATCAGGGCCGAGTTGGTGTTGACCATCAGCTCCCGGGATTCGTCATCCAGGCGCTTGAACGCACGGTGGTGTCTGAGGGCGAGATCATTGCGCCCGACCCGGGCGTAGACGTCGGAGGCCAGCTCGTGGAAGCGCTTGAAATCCTCCGGCGTCTTCGTCGTATCCAGACCTTCAAACGCCCTATCCAGGTACTGCTTCGCCTCGCCTATTCGGCCCTGGGCGTTGCGGAGATAGGCGAAGACTCCCAGCACATACCTCCACTCCTGAACGTTGCCCACGTCAGGACGAAGGCTCAACTTACTCAAGTTCGACTCGGCCTCTCCATATCTTCCAGCCATGACATTCGCATAGGAAAGATTTGTCATTATCGATCGATATAAAATCTCATAATCTGGATATTTTTCTGAATAAGAAATAGCTTCTTTCAAGTATAATTGGGCAGGTTCAAATCTTTTACTGCTTATGTATGCATTTCCCATG
>JBJTFE010000334.1:0-3681 GCA_046093265.1 Phenylobacterium sp.
CGTCCGTGGCCAGGCAGGCGATGGTGGTGTTCCGGCGCGCGCCCGCCCCCCGCTTGCGCTTTGCCGCCCGTGCGACTAGGTTCCGCGCCCTCGCCGCAAGGCGGTGCGCGCCCGTAGCTCAGCTGGATAGAGCATCAGACTACGAATCTGAGGGTCGGACGTTCGAATCGTTCCGGGCGCGCCATTTTTCTTCCAAAGCATGGTCAGATGGGCTTAGTCGCGTTTGGAGGATGACCCTCGCTCGCGGCGAGGTTCACATGATCTATCCTTCGGCCTGGTCGGTAGGGAGATCGTCGCCATGGCAGTACCATGGCGCTCGCGAGGACCAGCAGACATTCTGTGAAGGCTGGGCCTGCGGGTCATCGTCAAACGCGCCCGCCGGCACGATCACCTCACGCCCGCTTCGGGTTCCGTGAGGGAGGGGCGAACCGCAAGTTCGACAGAAGCATGTCGCAAAGCTGCGAGCAGTGGACAGGTCGAAGCGGACAACGTGATCTTCACCCCGAAGCCAGCGGAAGGCGTTGGGAAGTACGTAGGCGTTGCTGGCGTATGCCGATCCCGTGGCCTTTCGACAGCGAGAGCAAAGGCAATTCACGAACTTCAGGAATGGAGCGTCGACCTCAAACGCCACCGCCCCGCAGAGGCAACTCCCATGCACGGTGGCTGGCGGCATGCCGTATCCCCCTAGGTTGAATCACATACAGTTCGAGTAACCTTTCTCTGATGGGGATCATGGCATCGAAGGCGAATCCACACCGAAGCAAAAGGCGAGTCGAGCGGACATTCTCTGGCCGGACGGGTGCGACGATCCGATCAATCCCACGACCTCGACCGTGCCTCACAACCTCCGTCAAAGCTTCGTAGGCGTATCCGTGTCCCCAATATTGGCGTCCCAAGGTGTAGCCCACCTCGATCTCAGGGAGATCGCGCACGGGCTTCAGGAAAATGTTACCGAGAACGACATCGTCTTCAGCCCTGCGTACAGTCCACCCGCCCATGCCGGTGTTCCGCCACATGTCGGCACGGCGTCGCAGATAGTTGGCAATGGCCTCTGGGCTCATGGCTCCGGCGCCAATGTGCCGCATAACCTCTTCATCCCCTAAGATGGACGCCAACCCGTCAGCGTCGCGCGTCGGATCGTGAGGCGACAAGCTGAGCCGCTGGGTCGTGAGGATGAACATTGCGCACCCGTCAGAGAGGCTCTTGATGTCTATCACGCACAGCGGCGACGTCTCCAAGCTTTCTCAGGTCACCCACAATGGGGCTACGACGTGGGGCGTTTTCTTGTATCGCCCGTCCTCGCCCTCTCCGCCACCGCTCACTGGCTCTTCGACCGCCACCTGATCTCCGTGAGCGATGATTATCGTCTCCTGGTCGCTGACAACCGGGCGCCTTCCGAGCTTCGGAGTCTGTTCCGAGAGGCCGAAGGCCGGCTTCATCTTCCCGAAGATCGGAACCTGTGGCCTCACCCGCGCTTCCTGTCCCATCACAGGGATCGGTTCGCCGGCAAGGCGGCCTAGGCGCTCTGCGCTATTGGAGCACCCTCCGGGATCACGCCGCCCCCCACCCGGTAGAACAGCACCCGTCCGGCGGGCATGAGCTGGAGCATGAGGTCGAAGTCGGCGAGGTTGCGGGTCAGGACCGTGAAGCCGGACTTGCGCGCCTGCAGGTAGAGCACGGCGTCCTGCAGGGCGCGCAGGCGCGCCTCGCGGCCATAGCCCTGGGTGCGCGTCAACAGGCCCGCCAGCAGGGCGGCGCGACCCAGCACCTCAAGGTCGGGCGTGAAGATCCGGTGATCGGGCATGGCCTCGACCTGGGCGCGGATGGCCGCGACGGCCGCGGCGGTGCGACGGTCCGCCGGGTCGAGGCGGCCGACCGCGTGCATCAGCTCCTGCACCGCCACGGAGGAATGATTGACCTGCCGCGCCATGACCATCTGTTCCAGGCTGGCGGGCGCGCGGCCCTGCATCTGGTCGATATAGACGCAGGTGTCGAGCAGGAGAGGGCGGCCCGCCAGGTCCTGCGGCCCCGCGAAGGGCAGGGCCTCGTCGGGGCGGCGGGCGAGGGTGCGTCCCGGATCGAAGCGGGCCCAGCGAAGGGCGGCGGCGACGTCGAAGGCCGCCACCTCAGAGCCCGAGGTCGAGGTCCGGGTCCACCCGGCCCCGGACCGCGCCGAAGGTCTCGGCGAAGCGGTCGTCCAGGGCCAGACTGGCCAGGGCGAAGGCGATCAGCTCGCTGTCGCCGGACAGGCCCGTGCGGGCCTTGGCCTGCCGGACGAGGGCCGGGCTGACGCGCCCGCCGATCCTTCCGCTCCGGTCACCGAGCAGGCCCGCCCGCCGGGCGGCGTCCATCACCGCCTCCACCTGAACGGCGGGGGGCCCCGGGTCCGGGGTCTTCGGAACTTGCCTCGTCCTGCCGGTCACGGCGCACCTGTGTGACAAAAGCTGATTTTGTTGAACGTATGCCGGGGCGGCTGCGGGATCAAGCCGGGGGGAGGGTTCGGGCGCCATGGACCCTCGCGTCTCGGCCCCCCGGCCAGCCTCGGGCTCGCACGGCGCAGGGGGAGGGACAAGAACTAAAGGAGAACAAAGCGCCAGTGTCATCCGGACCAGGCGGCGCTCAGCCTCTCGACTTAGCGTCCTTTTAGCCAAGCCAGTGCGCGACCGAGCCCGTTCTCTTCGGGCGGCAAGTCCTTCGTTCCCAGATCGTGCTCGGTTGGCAATTCGATGTCAGAGACCTCTACGCCACGAGCCTTCAAACCACGAACCAGCGAGCGAGCACTCTCGATCGGAGTGGAGGTGTCCTTCACGCCATGGACAACAAGGACGGTCCCCCGATAGCCGTCGAGAAGCGGCAGGCACCGCTTGCCGAGCACCGACCACCACCAGATCTCCGGATTCGTTTGGCCCATCCACGTCTTGCCGAGGCGTGGATCGGACTGGATCCTGAGGCGCTGCTCCGCGAACTCTGGATCGCCCTTCGTGAGGATCTCAAGCTCGTCCCTGAAGGTGAGGCCGCCACCGGTACTCAGCAGGGCGAGTGCGCTCACGTCTTCCGAGGCGCCGGCCATGGCGCAGGCGGTGAGCCCACCCGCCGACACCGCCAGTAGCTGGAAGGCTCCGTGGTCTCGCAGTTTGAGCCCCTCCTTCAACCGGCGGGCAGCGGAGAGATGGTCGAACCAGCGCGCTTCTTCCGTTGCATGCGCTTCATACCCCGGGCCGCAGGCGCCAGAGTCTGAGGATGCGTCCTTGGCAACCACGACCATCCATCGAGCGGAGGCTTCCCGCAGCACCTGGTCGAACCAGGCGAGGGATTGCGTCGTGTTGCAGGCCGAGCCTTGGAGCACCATCAGGGCCTGATCCGGCGACCCCGTTTCCCGGTCATAGATTTCGACCGTCAGAAGGCTGTCGTCAGCCCTTCGGATCTGCAGGTCGCGTCTCGCCGGCTCGGCCCCTGCCGGACCATTCAGAAGGCCGAGCCATA
The DNA here is from genome assembly GCA_046093265.1 of Phenylobacterium sp. Lineage (GTDB taxonomy): Bacteria > Pseudomonadota > Alphaproteobacteria > Caulobacterales > Caulobacteraceae > Phenylobacterium. Next base: position 3,484 of record JBJTFE010000334.1, read on the forward strand.
GGATGATCACCGGAGCTAGGTGTCGGAGCATGTGCCGACGTTGCCGTGCACCAGCCTACCCGTCAAATGTGCGGGCGCCGCCGGCCGGCGGCGGTACGCGGATCCTTTCGGCGCCGTTCGCGCCGGAACGAACGGGGCCAGAATCTCGACCCACGCCGGCGGGCAAGCGCGCGAAAATAGTCCACAGGGGGGGCGACC
>JBJTFE010000335.1:0-8471 GCA_046093265.1 Phenylobacterium sp.
CGGGCGCCTGGCCATGGTCCTGGCCGTTCTGGAGGCCCGCTGCGGGCTCTCCCTCGGGGCGCGTGACGTCTACCTCAACGTCGCCGGAGGCCTGCGGATCAGCGAACCTGCCGCCGATCTCGCCGCCGCCGCCGCCCTGGCCTCCTCGGCCCTCGATGTCGCCCTTCCCCAGGACTGCGTGGTTTTTGGCGAGATCAGCCTCTCAGGGGAAATCCGGCCGGTCAGCCGGACGGAGGCCAGGGTGCGAGAGGCGGCAAAACTTGGCTTCCGGCAGGTTCTTGGCCCCCGGGATGCGGATCCGGGCCCGTTGCGGCTTTCAGGCTACTCGCGGCTCGCCGATGTCATCGCCCGGTTCGGTGAGGGCGGCTGGCCCGCAGCGTCATGAGCGCCTTCGACATCGTCCTCCTGACAATCCTGCTCGCGTCCGGCGGGCTCGGCTACCTGCATGGGGCGCTCAGGTCGGTGGTGTCCCTCGCGTCCCTTATCCTCGCCCTTGGGGTGGCCTTTCTCGGCCTGGGCGTGGTGGCGCCGCTGATCTCCGCCCGTCTGGATCCGGACTGGATCGCACGCCCTCTCGCCTTCCTCTTCCTGTTCGCGGCAAGCTATGTCGCGTTCCGCCTGGTCGGTGCAGGTCTGGCGGACGGCCTGCGCCAGGCGCGGTTTCTCAACGCCCTGGACCGGGCCTTCGGGTTCCTTCTGGGTCTGGTGCGGGCGACTTTGTTCCTGGGGGTCTGCAACCTTGTCTTCACTGCCGTCAGCCCGCCGGGAGCCACGCCCGTCTGGCTCAAGGACTCCCTCTTCTATCCCCTGACCGCGCGCTCAGCGGACCTGATCCGCCGCATGACCCCCAAGGGACTGGACCTCGCCGCCAGGACCGCCCCCGATCTGGGCCAGGCCGTGAATGACGCCTTCGGGAATCTTCACAAGGGTGACACGAAAGCCGGCGGGGGATATGACACGCCCGTCCACCCTGATCGCGACAAGGCTGCGGAGACGCCCTGGTGAAAACCCACGCTGATCGATGGTCGCCCCGGGATCCTGACGACGACTCGCCGCGCCTGGAGTGCGGGGTCTTCGGGGTCTTCGATGTCGAGGACGCCTCGGCGGTCACGGCGCTCGGGCTGCACGCCCTTCAGCACCGGGGACAGGAAGCCTGCGGCATCGCCAGCTTCGATGGCAACGGTTTCCATACGGAAAGGCACATGGGCTATGTCGGCGACGCCTTCGCCGGCGGTGACCTGACCCAGCGCCTGCCCGGCGCCTTCGCCATCGGCCACACCCGCTACTCCACCGCCGGCGGCAGCGTCATCCGCAATGTCCAGCCCATGTTCGCCGACCTGGACACCGGCGGCATCGCCCTCGCGCACAACGGCAACCTGACCAACTTCCTGACCCTTCGCCAGCAGCTGGTGGCGGAGGGGCGGATCTTTCAATCGACCTCGGACTCCGAGGTCATCCTGCACCTGATCGCGCGGTCCCGGAGGCCACGGCTGGTCGACCGGTTCATCGACGCGCTTCGGGAAATCGAGGGCGGCTACGCCCTGGTCGCCATCACCAACAAGAAGCTGATCGGCGTCCGCGACCCGCTGGGCATCCGCCCCCTGGTGCTGGGCGACCTCGACGGACATCCGGTGCTGGCGTCCGAGACCTGCGCCCTGGACATGATCGGCGCCCGCTTCGTGCGCGACATCGAACACGGCGAGATGGTCATCATCGACCCTGACGGCATACAGAGCCTGCGGCCCTTCCCGGCGGCGCAGGCGCGCCCCTGCATCTTCGAGTACGTCTACTTCGCCCGCCCCGACAGCGTCGTGAACGGCAAGTCGATCTACGAAGTCCGCAAGCGGATGGGCCGCCGCCTGGCTCAGGAATGGCCTGCCGATGTCGACGTCGTCGTTCCCGTCCCGGACTCCGGTGTGCCCGCCGCGCTTGGCTTCGCCCAGGAAGCGGGCCGGCCCTTCGAGATGGGGATCATCCGGAACCACTATGTCGGCCGCACCTTCATCCAGCCCACGCAAGGCGCCCGGGAAACCGGCGTGCGGATGAAGCTGTCGCCGAACCGCTCGGTCCTGGCCGGCAAGAAGGTGATGCTCATCGACGACTCGATCGTCCGTGGGACCAACTCCGTCCGCGTGGTGCGCATGGTCCGCGAGGCCGGAGCTGCAGAGGTTCACCTTCGCTCCGCCTCCCCGCCGATTCAGTGGCCCGACTTCTATGGCATCGACATGCCCGACCGGGACAAGCTGCTGGCCGCCCAGCACAGCGTCGAGGACATCGCCCGCATTCTCAATGTGGACTCCATGGGCTTCCTGTCTGTCGATGGCCTCTACTGGGCCATGGAGGCCGGACCGCGGAATCCCGACCAGCCGCAGTTCACCGACCACTATTTCACCGGCGACTACCCGACCCGGTTGCTGGACCGCGAGATTGCAGAGGGCCGCAACGAAGCCGCTGAACGTCAGCTTTCCTTCCTGGTCGACGCGTGAGGGAAAGGGCCCGGGCGCCCTGGCTCGCTCGCCTGAGACCGGACACCTATATCCTGCTGATCCTCGGGATGGTGGTCCTTGCGACCCTCCTGCCGGCCCGGGGCGAGGCCCGACCGATCCTCGACATCGCCGTGTCCATCGGCATCGGTCTCGTCTTCTTCCTGCATGGGGCCCGGCTCTCGCGGAGCGCCGTCGTCGCCGGCGTCACCCATTGGCGCCTGCACGCCCTGATCCTCGGCTCGACCTTCCTGCTCTTCCCCCTGCTCGCGATGGGCGCCGCCGCCCTTCCCGCCTGGGTCCTTCCGGCGAGCCTCGCGCCGGGCATGATCTTCCTGGGCTGCCTGCCGTCGACCATCCAGTCCTCGATCGGTCTTACGGCGATTGCAAGGGGGAACGTAGCGGCGACGCTGGCGGCGGCAACCGCATCAAACCTCATAGGGATCCTCCTCACACCCGTGCTGGCGGGCCTGCTCTTGCACCGCACCGGCGGCGGACTCTCGCTGGAAGGCGTCCCGAAGATCGTTCTGCAGCTACTCGCGCCCTTCTTGGCCGGTCATCTCCTGCGCCCCTGGCTGGCCGGCTTCGTGGCCAATCGCGCGAAAGCCCTGTCCCGTCTGGACAGGGGCTCGATCCTCCTGGTGGTCTATGCGGCCTTCTCGGACGCGGTGACCGGCGGCATCTGGACCCGGTTGGGGGCTCTGGACCTCTTTCGCCTCATCCTGGTTTGCGGCGCCCTCCTCGCCCTGGTGCTCGGCGTCACCTTCGTCGTCGCACGCGCCCTGCGCCTGACGACGCCGGACGAAATCACCCTGGTCTTCTGTGGGTCGAAGAAGAGCCTCGCCAGCGGGGTCCCGATGGCCGGAGTGCTCTTTCCGGGCGCCGGTCTCGGGCTGATCCTCCTGCCAATCATGGTCTTCCACCAGATTCAGCTGATGGTGGCGACCCTCATCGCCCAGAGATACAGCGAAAGGCCGCTTGCGAAGGGTGACGCCCCGGCCCCAACCGGCTAAGGGGGCGCATGACCGGCGCTTCCCCCCTGAAAGACAAGATCGCCCTTGTAACCGGCGCCTCCCGGGGCATCGGACGGGCCGGCGCCCTGGCCCTCGCAGAGGCCGGCGCACATGTCGTCGCCACCGCCAGGACCCAGGGCGCCCTGGAGACGCTGGACGACGAGATCGTGGCCCGCACCGGGCGCCGCGCCACCCTGGTCCCGCTCGACCTCGCTGAGCCGACGGGTCTGGACGCCCTGGGTCTGGCGCTCAATCAGCGCTTCGGTCGGGTCGACATCGTTCTTCACGCCGCCGCCGTTCTGGGGGCGATCACGCCGGTCAGCCATGTCGAGCCCGGTCTCTGGGACCGGGTCATGCTGGTGAACGCGACGGCGTCCTGGCGGCTTATCCGGTCCATGGAGCCTCTGTTGAAGGCGTCGGACGCGGGGCGCGCCGTGTTTGTCACGTCGAGCCGGGCTGCGGCCCCACGGGCTTTCTGGGGGCCCTACAGCGCCTCCAAGGCCGCGATGGAAGCCATTGTCCGCGCCTGGGCCGACGAGCTGGAGAACACCCGCGTTCGGGCCGTCCTGCTGGACCCGGGCGCCATGCGTACGCGGATGCGGGCCGAGGCCTTTCCCGGCGAGGACCCAGCCACCCTGCCCGACCCAACCGAGATCGGGCCCATGGTGCTGGAGCTTGTCCTTTCCGACCCGGGCCTGCCGACGGCGGTCCGGTCCTTCAGGGCCTGGAAGGACGGCCTCGGGGGCTCTGCCCCTTCGGCCTGACGACCTTGGACGGACGGCCCGTCGAGACCTTTCCCGGCGCACCGGGGCCGGAGACCTTTCGCCCCGGCTTCGCCTTTGCCCCCGTCTTCACCCCGGCCTTCGCCCCAGACGATCCGCCCGGCTTTGCAGGCGCCTTGGCTGAAGGCTTTCGCGCGCCCGGCGCAGGAGAAGGTCCGTCGACAAACGGATTTCGGCTGGAGCGGACGCTGAGGCGGATCGGTACCCCTGGAAGGTCAAAGCTCTCGCGAAGGGCGTGCACGAGGTAGCGGCGGTAGTGGTCGGGCAACTGGTCCGCCCGGGTCGCAAAGAGCACGAAGGTCGGGGGGCGCGCCTTGGTCTGGGCCATGTACTTGGGCCGGACCCGCCGTCCGTTCACCGCCGGCGGCGGGTGTCGCTGGATGGCGAGAGCGAGCCAGTCGTTCAGGTCGCGGGTCTTGACCTTGGTCGACCAGTTCGCGTGCACCTTGAAGACCTCCGGCATGAGCCGGTCAATGTTGCGTCCGGTCTCGGCAGAGACGGCGACCAGGGGCGCGCCCCTTACCTGCGGCAACTGGCGATCCAGGGACTCGCGGATCTCGGCCAGACGCGCCTGGGGCTCCTCGATCAGATCCCACTTGGCGAGAACGAAGACGAGGGCCCGCCCCTCGCGCTCGACAAGGTCCGCGATCTGCAGGTCCTGGATCTCAAGGGGATGGGTTGCGTCCATTACCAGCAGGACCACCTCCGCGAAGGTGATGGCCCGGATGGTGTCGGCGGTGGACAGCCTCTCCAGCCCTTCCTGCACCCGCGCCTTGCGCCGAAGGCCTGCCGTATCGACCAGGCGGACGGGTCGACCGCCCCAGTTCCAGTCCACAGGAATGGCGTCCCGGGTGATCCCGGCTTCCGGCCCCGTAAGCAGGCGGTCTTCGCCAATCAGCCGGTTCACCAGGGTCGACTTCCCGGCGTTGGGTCGGCCAACGATGGCGATGCGCAGCGGACGGTCGTCGGAGGGGTCGTCCCCGTCATCGCTGTCGCGCTCGGCGGCCAGGGCCGCCTCGAAAGCCTCGGAGTCGACCTCGTCGCCTTCCTCAGGCGCAACCGCCTCGCCGGCGTAGACCCCCAGGGCGGCGTAGAGATCGGCCAGACCTTCGCCATGCTCCGCCGAGAGGGCGATGGGCTCTCCCAGGCCAAGACGAAACGCCTCGTTGATTCCCTCATCCCCGCGCCGGCCCTCAGCCTTGTTCGCCACCAGGATGACAGGGCGATCGCGCCGCCTCAGGACGTCCGCAAAGATCTCGTCCAGCTGGGTGATCCCGACCCGGGAGTCGATCACGAAAAGGGCGACATCGCATTCCCGGATGGCGGCCTCGGTCTGGGCCCGCATTCGGGCCTCAAGGCTCTCGTCGGCGACGTCCTCGAACCCCGCCGTATCGATGAGCTCAAGGTCGAGATCACCGATCCGGCCGGTCCCGAACCGGCGATCGCGGGTCACGCCCGGACGATCATCCACGATCGCGAGGCGCTTGCCGGCGAGCCGGTTGAACAGCGTCGACTTGCCCACATTGGGGCGACCGACAATGGCGAGGCGGAGGGGCAAGTCGCAGCGCCTAGCGGACTGCGATGAGCTGGGCCCCATCGGTCACGAAGAAGACGGAGTCCCCAAGGGCGATCGGCCCAATGGTCACGGAGTCTCCGAGGTTCATCGAGCGCTCCACCTCACCTGAGCGCGCGTTCACCGCGACCATCTCTCCGGTGTTGGAGGCCAGAAGCAATCGCCCGGACGCGAGAATCGGAGATGACCAGATGGGCTTTTCGCCCGCCTTCTTCTTGTCCTTCCCCCCGCCCAGGGACGGCAGCAGACCCTTTTTCTCGCGCCCCACGCCAAGATCGGTAACCCAGTAGGCGAGACCGGTTTCCCGGGCCAGGCAGTACAGCCGCCCGGCCCTGTCGACGACATAGATGACATCGCCCGCGACCCACGGCGTGGTGATCGCGGTGATGGGAAGCGACCAGCGGCTCTGCCCGGTGCGCAGGTCGGTCGAAGACAAAACGCCCGAATGGCTGACGGCGACCACGTCGCCCTGATAGATCACCGGCCGCCCAGCGATATCCCGGATCTCCGAAAGAGCATTGGTCCGACTGGCTCTCGACAGGGCTTCGCTCCAGAGATCATTCCCGTTCGAAGCCCTCAGGGCGACGAGTTCCCCGGACCCGAACGCCGCCACGACTGTGTCGCCGGACACTGCCGGACTTGAAGCGGCGAGAATCCGGGCGGGTTCAGACAGGGCCTGATAGGTCCACCCCTCCTTGCCGCTCGCGAAATCGAAGGTCAGGAGGGTGTTGTCGATCGTCACGACAAACACTCTGCCCCCCGAAATCGTCGGTGCAGCGTGAATGGGCTGCTCGGTGCCCGTACGCCAGAGAACGGCGCCGGTATCGGTGTCGAGCTGGGCGACGAAGCGATAGCCTGACGATACGACAAGTTTGCCTTCAGCGATGGCCAATCCCCCGCCATAGGCGACCGTATCGCGCCGAAGCTTACCTCGCAGATCGGTCCTCCAGACCTGGGCGCCCGTCTTTGCATCCAGGGCGCTGACGGCTGCGTGACCGTCCATCACGAAGATCCGGCCATTCGCGGCCACGGGCGGGGCCATCACCTGGGCGTTGCGGCCGGACTTCGCGCCGAAACCCTTCTTCCATCCGACGCTGAGATTCCGGGCGGCGTCGGAGTGCGGGGGCGCCTGTTCGGGATTGGCGCCCGGAAGCGGCCACTGGTCCAACGGCGCCGGATCGGGAAGATAGAACCCGGCCCCTTTGAGGCCCTCCTCCGGAAGGACGTCCTGGTCAAAGCCGACCAGGGGAATCCGGTTCTCCGCCTGCGCTGTCTCCTTTGGACCACGGTCGCCGAAGTTGAGGAGGGTACCCATCTGCGCGCAACCGGACAGGAGAAGGGTCCCGGCGATCAGGACGGCCAGTCTCAGACGTGGATGAGTCATTGGGCCGGCCCCTGAAGAGGCGATGTCACCCCGGGCGGCGGCGGGCGCCTTGGCGGCAAGGCCACCGCTGCACTGACAAGCTCCCGGGTCCGCGCGGCCGAACCGCTATCGATCAGAGCCATGGCCGCCGTCGCGCGGTTGCGCGCGCCTTCGGGCGCATCCGGCGAGAGGGAAACGACGACGAAATCCGCACGAGCGCCTGCCGTGTCGCCCGCCAGTAATTTCGTGAAAGCCGCCGCCTCTCGCGCCTGCAGCCTGTAGGGCCGGCCAGGTTTGAGTAGGGGCTCCAGACGGGTCTCGATTTCGGCCCGCTTTGCGGTGTCGAGAAGCGCATAGACAGCCTTGAGACGGGCCGCATCGCCAATGAGCGGATCCGGCGCAGCTTTGGCGGCCTTATCGAAAAACTCCACTGCTCCTTTGACGTCCCGCTCTGCAAGCCGGAGGGCCCCGAGGTGCTGCAGCGCCAGGGACTTGTAGGCCGGGCTGAAGGCGGCGGCGACTGTTTCCCAGGCGGCCTTGGCCTCCTCGGTCCGGCCCGACTGCTGGGCCTCAAGGCCCTTGGCGTAGGCTTCCGAAGCCTTGGCGGACTGGCTGGAACTCCAGGCCCGGTATCCCTGCCATACTCCAACGCCAGCGAGGCTCAAGACCACCACCCCGATAAGCCAGGGAAGAAGCCTGAGACCCAGAGCGCGATAGCGGTCGGAGCGGATCTGCTCTTCGACCTCCTCGAAAACATCGACCACTCTGGAGACTCCGCATTGCGCGCCGCGACCCGGCGCGGCGGAAACTATAGCGCCGGCCGTCCCGCCGCAACGGGTGGACCGTGCCTCGTCGACATGGCGGAAGCGTGGCGAAGCTGATCAGCCCGCTGGAATACCCATAAGGGCGTTCCCGGACCGTCGCCGGGACGAGAAATACGTCTCTCCGGACCCCGGGAACCGACGGGATCTCACGTCCGCAGAGTATCGCTCGACCGCGCTGACCACCAGGCCGCGCAGGTCGCTATACCGCCTGACGAACCTCGGCGACGTCTCGAAAAGGCCGAGCATGTCTTCGGTGACGAGAATCTGACCGTCACAGGCGGCGGATGCGCCGATCCCGATGGTCGGAACCGCACACTCGGCGGTGATCTCCGAGGCCAACCCCTCTGCGACCCCCTCCACCACAAGGGCGAAGACGCCCGCCTCGACGGCGCCGCGCATTTCGGCGAGCACCTGCTTTCGCTCCGCCTCCTCC
>JBJTFE010000336.1:0-9071 GCA_046093265.1 Phenylobacterium sp.
CCCGACTTCGACGCCAAGGTTCCCAACCGCCTCAGGGCCCTGGTGGCGACCTTCGCCACGGCCAACCCGGCCCGCTTCCACGCCGCCGACGGCTCCGGCTATCGCTTCCTGGCGGACCAGATCCTGGCGGTGGACCGGTTCAACCCCATGACCGCGGCCCGCCTAGTGGAGCCCCTGGGCGCCTGGCGCCGCTACCGCGCAGACCTGGGCGCCCTGATGAAGGCTGAACTGGAGCGCATCGCCGCAGCGCCGGACCTGTCGCGTAATGTTGTGGAACTGGTCGGCAGGGCGCTGGAGGGCTGAAAAAACAGACGTCGACCCGGCCTTGTTGAGGAACTGTTCACCCTGTTTGTGCTGAAGGAGTGAGTCGGAGCGGCTGGTTCGCCGCCCGCGCCAGGAGCCCAGGCTGTGTCGACGGTCAGCGAATTCGGAAGTCCGGACACCTCGGTTGAGCCGATTGGCGCCGACAAAGTCCTGCTTCTTGTCACAGCCGCCGCCGCAAGCCTTGCCGCCGGATTCTCCTATGCTCTGCGCGACGCCGCACCCGCCTGGCCTGCGATTGCGGCGATGGCCGCGCCGATCGGCGCCCTGACCGGGGCGAGCGGGCTTTGGATTGGCCTGAAGGGGCGCCGTCGCCGGACAGCGACAGGCGGGCCTCAGGGCGAGGCCCCGCCACAATCCCTGATTGAAGCCCTGCAGGTCATGGGCGCAGCCTTCGCCTGCTGGGACGCCGAAGGCCGCATGATCGCCGCCAATCCCGCCTTCTCCAGGATGTTTGGGCTCAATGCGGAAAGTCTTCAGCCTCCTTCTTCCCATGATCAGTTCGCCCGGAAGACCCGCGAAATGATCCGCCAGTCCCTCAATCCTGCCGACAGGGGCTCGGGGCTTCGCGAAATCGAGTTCCACGACGGCCGTTGGGTGCAGATTCAGGAAAGACGCACGCCCTCGGGCGGCCTCGTGCTTACCGCTATCGACATCACCTCCCTCAAGCTGAGGGAAGCCGAGCGCATCCGGGACGAGGAATCCCTGCGCGACGCCATCGACCGCCTTGAGGACGGCAAGGCCCAACTGAAGGAACTGGCGGCGAAGTATGAGACGGAAAAGCTCCGCGCCGTCGACGCCAACAGGTCAAAGAGCGAATTCCTGGCCAATATGAGCCACGAATTCCGGACCCCGCTGAACGCCATCATCGGCTTTTCCGAAATCATGAGACAGGAGCTGTTCGGCCCGCTGGGCGCCAGGCCCTATGCGGGTTACGTCGACGACATCCTGACTTCCGGCCAGCACCTCCTCGCCCTGGTCAACGACGTGCTCGAAATGTCGAAGATCGAAGCCGGGCGCATGAAGCTTGGGCGGGAACGCCTGTGCGTCTCGTCTCTGGTGACGGAAGTCATCAGCGAGGTGCGCAGTCGCGCAGAGGCCAGCGGACTCATGCTCGTGGTCGACATCGGCGACGATCTGCCCGAGGTAGAGACAGACGCTCGCGCCGTGAAGCAGATCCTGCTCAACCTTCTGTCGAACGCCGTGAAGTTCACCCCGGCGGGCGGACGGGTTTCCGTCAGGGTCCGGGAAGAGGACGGCGGCGTCCGATTGACGGTTCAGGATACGGGAATCGGCATTGATGCGGACGACCTGCCACGATTGGCCATTCCCTTCGAGCAGGTCGAGAGCCAGCAGTCCAAGACCACAAAGGGATCCGGCCTCGGCCTAGCCCTCTCCAAAGCCTTCGTTGAAATGCTCGGATCGAACCTGGACATTCAAAGCGTGCCGAGCCGAGGCACCGAGGTCAGCTTTCTCCTGCTCCGCTCCGGGGCTCCGGAGGGGGTCTGACCAGCGGCCCGTCGGGCTGGAGCCTGCGCGCACCAGTCGACAGGTCGGTCTGCGCCAGGGCCTCGCCGATTCGCGCCCTGATCTCCGGGGGCTGTCGCCGGGCCCACTCCGCAACGGCGCGCTCCACTCGGCTACGAGCCGTCGCCTCCCGACGCTGGGCTTCATCCAGTATCCGCTGGGTCTCCGCGGCGCTCAGCTCGCCACGCGCAAGTCGACGCCAGGCGTCCGCCCGATCCCAGCGAACCTGACGAAGGTCGAGGCGCACCGCCTCGCTCTGCACTCGAAGCAAGGTCAGGAACTCCCGGCGCGCACCAGGCGGGAGATCACGGGCGGCGATCAGAAGGGGGCTGGCCATGGCCGGCCTGTAAGGGTTCCTCGGAAGGGGAGAGAGGGCGTCGGGAGGCGCGACTTCCGGCGCGGCTTCGCCGACCTCGGCAGGAGTTAAGGCCCTCGCCCGCACCGGGGCCGGGGGTCTGACCTCGGCCACCCTCTCGCGGGACTGCGGCGGGTTCGTTGCAGGGGCGGTCGGGTGGCGGGTCTCGGCTGGCGGCGGCGGATCGGCGACCAGGTCCGCAACGGGGGGAGGCGGAGGCGGCGTCCCGAGGGCGCGATCCTGGTATTCTCGCCAGCCGCCCGCCAGGAGTCCGATCAGGAAAAGATTCAGGGCGATCGAAAGAAAGAGCCCGATCGTCAGGGACCGGGAACTCACGAAGACTGACCTGCTTCGGCCCCCGTCAGCGGCGCATCCCAGCCCGTGAACACCTGGTTGAGAACCTCGCCGGTTTCCATATCCGCCGAAATCGCCGCTACTTCCGGCGCCGGCTCGGGAAGGGCGAGAAGCCTCGGGGCGACAAGCACGCCCGCAAGGCAGGCCGCGGCCAGGCTTGCGCCGCCCCCAAGCGTCAGGACAAGGGACCGACGGCGCGCCGTGCGTACCGTCCCCGCCGCCTGAGCCACAACCCGATGACGAAGGGTTTCCGCAGGACCCGGCGACTTCCAGGTATCGAGAAGGCCGTCCAGCCCCCGGGCGTCGTCCAGCAAGGTGTCGAAAGCCTGCGGATCGACGGAGCGAAGGACCCGGGCCGCTTCGCGCTCGGCCTCCGGCCAGCGGGAAAGGTCGGCGCCAAAGGCTTCAGCGAGGGCCTTGATCCGGGCCTCTGTCATCAGATCGGGATCGGCGCGCTTCATCGGACCAGATCCACAAGGGCCGTCCGCAGGGCGCGTCGGCCGCGCGAAAGAAGACTCTCCAGAGCCTCCACGCTGACGCCGAGGACCTGCGCCGCCTCGATATTGCCGAGTTCCTGATAGTGACTTAGGACCAGCGCCTCTCTTTGCCGCTCCGGAAGGGCGGCCATGGCGGCGGCGACCCGCTGACCCACATCCCGCGCCTCCAGACCTCTGTCGGGCGCCGGACCAGGATCCGTCAGGGTCTCGAGAGCTTCCGGGCCGCCAGGACGCCTTCGGCGAAGCCGATCCCGACAGAGATTGATCGCCACCTGGTGTAGCCAGGTGTCGAAGCGAGCCTCGCCGAACCGCCAGATGGGCGCCTGGCGCCAGGCCCGGATCAGGGACTCCTGGGCCACATCTTCCGCCTCAGCCGCGTCGCCCAGAATTCTTGCGGCCAGGGCTGTCAGGCGCGGAAGCTTCCGGGCGGTCAGGACGCGGATGGCCACCGCCTCACCAGATCCGACCCGACGGACGAGCTCGGCGTCAGGATCCCCCTGGCGCGCCGCCGCTTCCGCAGAGCGGGACCGAGCCCCCCCGATGGCGATCTTCAGGCTGTCAGTTACCGGACGCACTGCGCTGCCTCTGGCGCATAGCCGCCACCTCGGTCTTGTCCAGGGCCCCGTCGCGGTTAGAGTCGGCGGCCGCAAATCGACGCCGGGTGCTCGCCTCCATCTCGCTTCGGGACATGAACCCGTCGGAGTTGACGTCCGTTGAACGCCACCAGCGGTCCATGGCCGCCGCAGCGCGGTCGCCGCCGAAGGTCTTGGCCATCCCGGCCATCCGATCGAACTCTTTTCGAGAGATCTGCCCGTCCCCGTCGGCGTCCAGGGTCTGCAGGGTCCTGTCCACATTCGCCGTCTGATACTCGGCGTAGAGAACCCGGCCATCACCATTCAGGTCCAGCTTGGGCGGCCCCATCTGTGCGGTGGCGGGAAAGGAAAAAAGACACGGAAGCGAAAGTGCGGCGAACACGGCGGAGCGTTTCAGGATCATGTGCAGGACCTCCGGCTGTGTCTGTGAAACGCATTGCCCCCAGGATTCCGGCGTTTCAAGGGCGAACAAGCCGATCGAAGGCCTCCAGGGCCGCCTTTCGGACGCGGGCGAGCCGAGTGGCGAGGCTGCGGAAGTCGCGGGCGCCCCCCGCCCGGGCCAGCCGGCGGCGGAAAGCCTCGGGCTGGTCGGCGGGATCATCCCCGTCACCCAGCGCCAGACGCAACATCTGGGTCAGGTTCTGCTGCAGCGTCCAGGCCTCGAGCAGGGGCCCCACGGAACTGGCCAGACCCGCCGCCGCCAGAGCCTCAAGCGCCTCGGCGGTTCCCGCCCTCAAGGGGCCGCCATCCGGCGCGTTGGCGAGTTGCAGGAACTGAGCGGCGAACTCGACGTCGACCAGCCCGCCGGGCGAAAGCTTCATGTCCCAGAACCCGGAAGGCGGCTTCTCGGTTCCGATCAGCTCGCGCATCTCGCGGACATCCCGGGCCAGGACGATCCGATCCCTGGGAAGACGAAGGCAGCGCTCGATCGCCCGTGACACGGCGTCGCCGAACGCCGGATCGCTGGTCCAGACCACGCGCGCCCGGGTCAGGGCCATGAATTCCCAGGTCTCGGCCTCGGTTTCGTAATAGGCGCCGAAGACGGGGAAGGCCACGGCGACCGGACCCTTCGCGCCCGAGGGGCGCAGGCGCATGTCGACCTCGTAGAGTTCGCCCTCCGACGTCGGGAGGGAAAGGGCCGCCACCAGTCTCTGAGTAAAGCGCGCGTAGAAGACCTCCGCCGGCCAGCCCCGCACCGTGGAAAGGGCGTCCGGCGCGCCGGCCCGGTGCAGGGTCATCAGGTCCAGGTCGGAGCCGGCGCTCATCTCCCGCGAGCCGCACTTCCCGAGCGCCACAACCGCGACCTGGCCCTCGAAGTCGCCGCCCATGCGGGTCGCCTCGGCCAGGGCGGCCGGGGCGAGGGCCTCGATGCAAGCGTCGGCGAGGCCGGCGAAGGCGCGACCGGCGGCCTCCGCGTCCGCCGAGCCGCTCATCACCTGGACGCCCACCCGGAAAGCCTGCTCCCGATGCTGACGGCGGACGGTGTCCATGGCGGTCTCGAAGTCATTCACCCCCCGAAGGGCGCGTTGCAGGGCCTGGCGGTCCTCGTCCGGATCGATGTCGCCGAAGAAGGCGGGGTCCAGCATGGCGTCCAGGGCCGCGGGTCGCCGGGCCAGCGTATCGGCGAGCCGCGGAGCAAACGCCATGACTTCGACGATCAGCTCGAGGAGGGCCGGCTGGGCCAGGAACAGGGACTGCAACTGAACGCCGCTGGACAGACGCGAGAAGAAGGCTCCGAAGCGCACGAACGCCACGTCCGCAGCGCCCGCGGCGTGGGCGGCCTCCAGAAGCCGGGGGGCGAGGCGTGTGAAAAGCTCCCGACCCCGTTCCGATCGCGTCGCGGCGATGTGGCCGTGGTGCCAGGCCCGGATGGTCTGGGAAACCTGCGAGGGGTTCGAAAAGCCCATCCGCGAAAGGGTCTTCAGTGTTTCCGGGTCGTCGTCGACACCGGTGAAGATCAGGCTGCCAAAGCGTGATGACAGCGGCTCCTCGCCGGGGAAGAGCTCTCCGTAGCGCTGGTTCACCGACTTCAGGATGCGCTCGACCCAGGCGTCGAAACTGCGCAGGCGATCATGACCGGAGAGGGCGGCCACCCGGCGCCTCTCCGGGTCAGACTCCGGCAGCCGGTGGGTCTGCTCGTCCGCCAGCATCTGCACCCGGTGCTCCAGGGCCCTGAGATGGGTATAGGCCTCCTGCAGATCGGCGTGGGCCTGCCTCGAGACATGGCCGGCCTCTGCAAGCGCCGTCAGGGCTTCGAGGGTCCGGAAGCTGCGCAGGTCGGGGTGCCGCCCTCCGAGGATCAGCTGCTGGGTCTGAACGTAGAACTCGATCTCGCGGATCCCTCCGCGCCCGAGCTTCAGGTCTGCACCCCGGGCGGCGAGACGATCATCGACCTTGTGGATATGGATCTGGCGCTTGATGGAATGAATGTCTGCGATGGCCGCAAAATCGAGATTACGCCGCCAGATGAAGGCCTCGAGTTCCTGCAGGAAGGCACGCGCCCTGGGCAGGTCACCGGCGCAGGGGCGGGCCTTGATGAAGGCCGCGCGCTCCCAGTTCTGGCCAACGCTCTCGTAGTAGTCGAGGGCGGCGGCGGCGGAGACGGCGGGCGGGGTCGAGCCGGGGTCGGGCCGCAGCCGAAGGTCGATGCGGAAGACGTAGCCTTCCGATGTGCGCTCCTGCATCAGCTCGGAAAGGCGATGGGTCAGCCTCACCGCGAAGGCCTGCGGCTCGATCCCTTCGGCCAGAGGAAGCGCCTCCGCCTCGAAAAAGATCGAGATGTCGATGTCGCTGGAATAGTTCAGCTCAAAGGCGCCATGCTTGCCCATGGCGAGGCAGAAAAACCCGGGAACCGGTCCCGAATCTGGCTGGGAGGGCGGCAGGAGCCGACCTGCAGCGATCTCTGCGCCGGCCGCAGCGGCCAGAGCGCTTGAGAGCGCCGCGTCCGCGAAGTGCGCCAAGGCGCCGGTGACCTGGTCCAGGCCCCATACGCTCCCAAGGTCGGCGAGAGCGGTGAGCAGATGAAGCTCGGCCTTGAGGCGTCGCAGGCCCGGCCCGGCCGCCTCCGGAGGCGAGGCCGCAAGACTTCGGGTCTGCGACAACAGAACCTCGAGATGGACGTCGGGATCTGCATCCAGGAGTCGCAGAAGCCGCGCGGGATCCCGCCGAACGAGGCCCGCCAGATAGGGCGAAGCGGCGAAGATGGGCCGTAGCGCCTCGCGCTCGGCGGGGGCCAGGGGCCGCAGGACTTCCAGGGAGTCGAGGAGGCGCTCCGCAGGGCGGGCGTCGATGACCGGGCCGCAGGGTCGCAGACGATCGCCCAGCCGCATCATGGCGCTGCAGGCAGGATGAGGGCGGCGCGCAGGCCGGGACCCGAACCGCCATAGACGCCCGGCCCCTCGCCAAGCTCAAGGCGGCCGCCATGCGCCTGTGCAACGGCGACCACAAGCGAGAGGCCAAGGCCTGCTCCGGGAAGGTTTCGGCTGTTCTCCAGGCGAATGAAGCGATCGACGACGCGGCCGCGCTCATGGGGGGGAACTCCGGGGCCGGTGTCGGTCACGGAAATCTCCACGTCGCCGGATGCCCGGCGGCGGAGACGGACCATGACGGCGCCGCCCTGAGGCGTGTACTTCACGGCGTTGTCGACCAGGTTGGCCAGCGCCTGGGCGAGGATGGCGGGGCTGCCGCGGATGGACAGACCGGTGGCGATGTCGGACGCAATGTCCAGACCCTTCTCCTCGCAGAGCGGGCCATAGAGTTCTGTCATGTCGCCGACCAGACCGGCGGGGTCGAAGAGAACGGCGTTGGGCGCCTCGCCTATCGCCTGCAGGCGGGAAATCGCCAGGACGGCGGAGAAGGTCCGAAGCACGCCGTCGGTGTCCTCAAGGGCCCTGAGCAGCCCCTGACGCGCGTCGCCGCGGCCGGCCTCCATATCTAGAAGGGCTGTTTCCAGCCGCGCCTTGAGCCGGGTGAGGGGCGAGCGAAGATCGTGGGCGATGGAATCGCCTGTCTGCCGATGGGCGGACATTGAGCGGTCCAGCCGCTCAAGCATGTCGTTCAGCCCCTCCGCCAGCTGGTCGAGTTCATCGCCCGCTCCCCTGACCGCGGCCCTGACGGTGAGGTCGCCGTTGCGGGCGGCGCGGACGACATCGCTCAGGCCGGTCATGGCCAGGGTGAAGTTGCGGCTGATCAGAAGGCCGGAGGTTATGCCCAGGACCACAACGAGGGCGCCGGCGCCCCACAGCCCCTGAACAATGGTGACGATGAACCTTTGATCGTCCTCGGTATCGGCCCCGACGAAGAGGATTTCGCCGCCCGACAACCTCTGCTGGAAGCCTCTGGCCGGTATCGATCTTGGCCGGCCATCCTCGTCCGTCCCGGACACCGAAAAACGTATCCAGGTGGGGGCGCCCCGGAAATTCTCCACCGGGCTCCTCGCCAGAGAGCCCGTGATCTTGCGGCCGTCAGGAGTCAGGAGGAGGTGAAGATAGCGCCCCTCGCCCGCCATCCGCCGCACGAGAACCGTGTTGAGGGCGGTCCGGCCGGCCCGATCATAAACCTCGACCAGGCTCGCCGCCTCGCGCCGGATCTCAGCGTCCGTCCGGCGCCGCGCTTCACCGGTGGCCGCGACGTAGACATAGGCCATGAAGGCGGCCCCGGCGAAGGCGAACAGAGCCAGGGACAGGAGGGTGAGACGGAAGGGTGCAGCCCGAAAGAGGCGCAGGACTCCGCCCCCGGGGGCCTCCCGACCCTCAGGCATCCAGCCGATACCCCGCGCCGCGGATCGTCTCGAGCATCGGGCGCTCGAAACCCTTGTCGATCTTCGAGCGCAGGCGGGAGATGTGCACGTCGATGACGTTGGTCTGCGGGTCGAAGTGATACTCCCAGACCTTTTCGAGCAGCATGGTGCGGGTCACGGCCTGACCGGCGTGTCGCATCAGAAACTCAAGCAGCTGGAACTCCCGGGGTTGAAGATCGATCTCCTGCCCGGCCCGGTGAACCCGACGGCTGATGAGATCCATTTCCAGATCACCGACCCTGAGCTGGGTGAGAACCGACCCGGTTTCGCGCCGCCGGGCCAGGGCTTCGACCCTCGCGATCAGCTCGGCGAACGCATAGGGTTTGACCAGGTAGTCGTCCGCACCCGCGCGAAGACCGACAACCCGGTCTTCGATCTCCCCGAGGGCGGAGAGAAAGAGAACCGGCGTCTCGTTCCCGTCACGACGCAGCGCCTCCACAAGACCGACGCCATCGAGGCAGGGCATCATGCGATCGATGATCATGACGTCGAAGCCGGTCTCGCGGGCGGACTCCAGACCCGCAGCGCCGTCCGGCCTGACCAGACAGTCGTGCCCGGCGTCGCTGAGGCCGCGCGCCATGACCTCCGCTGCGGCCTGGTCGTCCTCGACGATCAGGATGCGCATG
>JBJTFE010000337.1:0-3883 GCA_046093265.1 Phenylobacterium sp.
TCGCCCATCAGAGCCAGGGAGCAGCCGACGCCGGCGGCGGCCCCGTTGATCGCGGTGACGATGGGGATGGGATAGTCCCGCAGGGAGGTCATGAAGGGGTTGTAAACGGCCTCAAGGGCCGCACCGGAATCCGGGCCTTCAGGATCGGGGTTGGCGGCCTGAGCGGCGCTACCGCCACCCGACAGATTGGCGCCGGAGCAGAAGCCCCGGCCTTCGCCTGTCAGGATGACGCAGCGCGCGCCGGACTCCGGGCGGGCGTAGGCGGCGAAGGCCGCTCGCAGTTCCGCCATGGTGTCGAGACCGGCGGCGTTCATGGTGGCCGGATCGGCCAGGGTGATGACGGCGATTCCGTCATTGAGGGAGATCTTGATCTTCTCGTAGGACATGGGTCCCTCCAGCTTTGGCGCCAGAGCCTGCTTCCTTCATGCGGGAGATTCAGAAGGGCGGAACAGGCTCCAAATCCGTAAAGTCGTGTCTCGATCGAATAGCCGGCCACCTCTCGGCCGGACATGCACTCCAAGCAGAAGATCGCCCTTCCGCAGCGTCAGTCCAGCTTCCCGGATCAAAGATCTTTCTCGACGACGAGCCGGTTGCGACCCGTGCGTTTGGCCTCGTAGAGGCTCCAGTCCGCCCTTTCGATCAACTGATGGACAGAGTCGCCAGGCCTGAAGCTTGCTATGCCGGCCGACAGTGTGATCTTGCCAAGGTTCTCATTCGTGGAGCGGCGGCGAATGCTCGCTGCGGAAACGTCCTTCAGGATCGCCTCAACCAGCGGCCGGGTTTCCTTCAGCGTCTGGCCCGGCAGAAGGATGGCGAACTCTTCTCCGCCGAATCTGGCGGCGAACTTCGGCGGGGTGGTCCGCTTCCGGATGGCGCCTGCGACATAGCGCAAGACCTGATCTCCGGTCTGGTGCCCCCAGGTATCATTGAACTTCTTGAAGTGGTCGACGTCGAGGAGCGCCAGACAGAAGGACTTTCCGGTCTCCAAGGCCTTCTGGCGGATCTGCTCAATCGCTTCATCGAACGCACGTCGGTTGGCCAGCCGGGTGAGGGGATCGGTCGCCGCTTCCTTGCGGATCCGCTCCAGCTGCTCCGTCAGTAACGAGACTTCAGTTGTTGAAGCCGCCAGCGCGCGTTCAACCGATGCGTTCTGCGCCTGCATCTTTCGAGTTGCGTCACTCAGATCTGCGACAACCGTCTCGAGGGTCGAAGCGCTGGGCCCGCTTTCAAGCGTTCGCGACGTTTCCTCAAGCCGGCTGGAGAAGCTCTCGCTGCTCTCCTGCGCGGTCCGGATCGCCTGCTCCGCCGAGGCCAGTTGCCGGGAAAGAGCCTGACCCGTATCGCGGATGCGATCTCTCAGCCTTCCCCCCGGGAGGTAGGTGGCGGCCAGCTGCTCGGCGAGATCCTCGGTGACGGGCTCGCCAGCCACCCGGAGCCTCTCAAGCTCCTGAGCGAGCGGACTGTCCGGGTCGGCCAGCACGTGGGACCAGAGCTCGTAGTTCAGCGGCGTTGGCCAGATGCGCAGGGCCTCCAGACGCTCCAGAGCAAATCTGGCGAGGTCGTAGGCCCCTGGAGACCTGAACTTGGAGTCCATGTCCTCCGGCATTGTCCGTCTTCCCCGGCCCCGCTACGCGGCGCGGGCCGCTGTCGAAGTCTTCACTTCCGCTCCAGCGCCCACAAGTCAAGCTTGCTGGACGCCTGATCTCATTATCCTGCGGGATTCACTTTCGTCCAGATGTCGTCGGTCGCGTCAGGAAGGCCGGCAATTCTGAGCCGAACCCGACGACCGAGATCTCTGTCCGAGGCCCTTCGTCGGCCTCTTCCCGGGAACGGGTCCGGCCTGCGGACTTCCGCTGTGATCGCTCGTTTCCGGGGGCGGACGCCGCCGGTTTGTCCGGCCGGGCCGAAGCGCGGGCCGAAGTCCGGGGGGGCTCGGAAACGGCGTTCGACGCCTCGTCAGGCATCTCTTCCCGACGCGCCCGGGGCTGCCGATCCAGACCTTCGCGTTGTCTTCCGGCGCGAGGGCCGCGGGCGCGATCCGACCGGCGGTCCTGCCGGGGCCCATCCTTGATGGCGGAGAAGTCCACACCTTCAAGGACCACTTCCTCGGGGTCCTTCCCGATCAGCTTGAGGACCTTGTCGATGTTCTTGGCATCGGCCGGCGTGACGATCATGAAGGCCCGGCCGGACTTGCCGGCGCGACCGGTGCGCCCGATGCGGTGCACATAGTCGTCTGCGTGGTGCGGAACGTCGTAATTGAAGACGTGGCTGACGTCCGGGATGTCGAGACCCCGGGCGGCGACGTCCGAGGCGCACAGAAGCTTCAGGTCGCCGCTGCGGAAGGCGTCAAGCGTGCGCATCCGGGTCTGCTGATCCAGGTCGCCGTGGATGGCGGCGGCGTCGAACCCGTGCGTGCGAAGGCTCTTGGCGACGATGTCGACCTCGGACTTCCGGTTGCAGAAGACAATGCCGTTCTTGATGCCCTCGGCCTCGATCAGCATCCGCAGCGCCGTCCGCTTGGCCTTCGGGTCGGAGGTCGGCAGGCGCACGACGTGCTGGGCGATGGTCTCAGCCGTGGTCGCCGGACGGGCGACCTCGATGCGGACCGGATCGTTCAGGAACTGCTTGGTCAGCCGGGTGATCTCCGGCGGCATGGTCGCAGAGAAGAACAGGATCTGCTTCTTCGGCGGCGTCAGCTTGAAGATCCGCTCGATGTCCGGGATGAATCCCATGTCGAGCATGCGGTCGGCCTCGTCGACCACCAGGATCTGGACGCCGGTGAGCAGCAGCTTGCCGCGCTCGAAGTGGTCGAGCAGACGGCCCGGTGTGGCGATGAGCACGTCCACGCCGCGATCCAGTTTGAGTTCCTGGTCTGAGAAGGAGACCCCGCCGATCAGGAGCGCCCAGGACAGTTTGCGCGCCTGGTTCGCCGAGTAGCGCTCGAAGGAGGCGGAGACCTGGTCGGCCAGTTCCCGGGTGGGGGCGATGACGAGGGCCCGCGGCATACGCGCCCGGCTGCGCCCCTGGGCGAGCCTTTCGATCATCGGAAGGGTGAAGGCGGCGGTCTTGCCGGTGCCGGTCTGGGCGATGCCGAGGACATCCTTGCCGGTGAGGGCGATCGGAATGGCCTGGGCCTGGATCGGGGTGGCGGTGGTGTAGCCCGTCGCGGAGACGGCCTGCAGGATTTCGGGCGAGAGGCCCAGTTCAGCGAATTCGGTCATTATTTGCCTAAGGGGCGACGGGCCCGACCCGCGGGGCGGGCGCGCGCACGGCGCTGCGGCGCGGACGTCATTCGTCGCGCGCCGCGGAACATACGGGCTGGAGGCCCCGAGTCAACGCGGTACCGCGCCGGGGACCAGCCTCAGAGGTCGAGGTCCGCCGTGGCGAATTCGGCGTTCTCCTGGATGAAGCGGAAGCGCAGCTCCGGCTTGCGTCCCATCAGGGCCTCGACCCGTTCGGCGACCTCGTCCTCGGAGCGTGGCAGGGTGACGCGGGCCAGGGTCCGGCGGGCGGGGTCCATGGTCGTTTCGCGCAGCTGGGCGGGCATCATCTCGCCCAGGCCCTTGAAGCGGCCGATCTCGGGCTTCTTGCCCTTGAAATCGGTGGCGAGCAGCGTCTCCCGGTGGGCGTCGTCCCGGGCGTAGACCACCTTGCCTCCGTGGCTGAGGCGATAGAGGGGCGGCAGGGCCAGATAGAGCCGGCCCGCCCGGATCAGTTGGGGCATGGTGCGATAGAAGAAGGTGATCAGCAGGCTGGCGATGTGGGCCCCGTCGACGTCGGCGTCGGTCATGATGACCACCCGCTCGTAACGCAGGTCCTCTTCACGGAACCGGGTTCCGCCCTGGACGCCCAGGGCCAGCATGAGGTCGGAGAGCTCCTTGTT
>JBJTFE010000338.1:0-13056 GCA_046093265.1 Phenylobacterium sp.
GACCGGGCCGTTCCCTTGGGCCTGGACGATCAGCCGGCCCTCGAACTTCAGGTTCGAGCCGACAAGGGCGGCCAGAGCGCAGGTCTCGCCCAGGAGATTGGCCACCGGGTCCGGATAACTGTGGGCCGACAGGATCTCGTCCACCGCCGGCCCGAGGCGCACCAGTCTACCGCGCACCGCCTCGCCCTCGATCTGGAAGGGGACGACGCGGTCGTCGTCGACCGCCTGGAGAGAGCCGCCGCCGCTCATATCGCGCCGAAGCACCAGGCCAGGATCGACTTCTGGGCGTGGATGCGGTTCTCGGCCTCTTCCCAGATCAGCGACCGGGGTCCGTCGATCACCGCCGAGGTCACCTCTTCCTCCCGGTGCGCCGGCAGGCAGTGGAGGAACACCGCGTCCCGGTGCGCCAGGCCCATCAGGGCCTCGTCCACCTGAAAGGGCGCCAGGGCCGCCATGCGCTGGGCCTTGTCGGTGTCCCCCATGGAGACCCAGGTGTCGGTGATGACGCAGTCGGCGCCGGCCACGGCCTCCCGGGGGTCGCGGGTGACCGACACCTGGCCCTGCAGGGAGTCCGCCCGCGCGAGGTCCACCGGATCCGGGGAATAGCCCTCGGGACAGGCGATCTTCAGGCGGTAGCCCAGAAGGGGGGCGGCGTGGATGAAGCTGGCGCAGACATTGTTGCCGTCGCCCACCCAGGCCAGGGTCTTGCCCGCCACCGGCCCGCGATGGGCCTCGAAAGTCACCAGGTCGGCCAGGATCTGACAGGGATGGCCGGTGTCGGACAGGCCGTTGATGACCGGCACGGTGCAGTTCGCAGCCAGGTCCTCAAGGTCGGCGTGCCGGTTGGACCTCAGCATGACGGCGTCCACCATGCGTGACAGGACACGGGCGGTGTCGGCGATGGTCTCGCCACGCCCCAGCTGCATGTCGGCGGCCGTGGAGATGATCACGTCGCCGCCCAGCTGGCGCATGGCGGCGTCGAAGGAGAAGCGGGTCCGGGTGGAGTTCTTCTCGAAGATCATGGCCAGGGTGCGGTCGCGGGCCGGGGCGTCCGCGTCGACGCGCCCCTGCGGCCAGCCGGCGCGTGCGGCCTTGCGGGCCGCGGCGTCGTCGAGGATCCGGCGCAGGGTGGCGGGCTCCAGGGACCAGAGGTCCAGGAAGTGGCGCACGGGCGGGGGCCTCTCGCCTGTCGGGGAGGTCATGGCCGCCTCAGGCTCCGCGTGCGCGGGCGCAGGCCCGCTCGAGCTTGTCCACCGCCTCGCGCACGTCCTCGACCGTCAGGATCAGCGGCGGCAGGAGCCGCACGCAGTTGTCGCCGGCGCCGGCGATCAGCAGCTTCTCGTCCCGGGCGTGCTGCATGAACTCACGGTTGGGGGTCTTGAGCTTCAGGCCGATCAGCAGGCCGCGGCCGCGGATCTCCTCGATGACGTCCGGGTTGCGGGACTTCAGACCCTCAAGCTGCTGGGTGAAGTAGCCGGAGACCTCGGCCACGTGGTCCAGCAGGGCCGGCGAGCTCAGCTCCTCGACGGCGGCCAGGCCCACCGCCATGGCCAGGGGGTTGCCCCCGTAGGTCGAGCCGTGGGACCCCGGCGTCATGCCCGCAGCCGCCCGGGCCGTAGCCAGGCAGGCGCCCACGGGGAAGCCCCCGCCCAGAGCCTTGGCCACCGCCATGATGTCGGGCTGGACGCCCGCCCACTCATGGGCGAACAGCTTGCCGGTGCGCGAGAAGCCGCACTGCACCTCGTCCAGGATCATCAGCACGCCATGCTGGTCGCACAGGGCGCGAAGCTCGCGAAGGCAGGAGTCCGGGACCGCCCGGGCCCCGCCCTCGCCCTGGACGGGCTCCAGGATCACCGCCGCCGTGGTGGGCGAGGCGAGGGCCGATTTCAGGGCCTCGTGGTCGCCGAACTTCAGCTGCAGGAAGCCGGGCATGCGCGGGCCGAAGCCCTCCAGGTAGCTGGCGTTGCCCGAGGCGTTCACCGCCGCCAGGGTGCGTCCGTGGAAAGAGCCGTCGAAGCCGATGATGTCGATCCGCTCTTCCTGGCCCCGGGCCCAGTGGAACTTCCGCGCCGTCTTCACCGCGCACTCCACCGCCTCGGTCCCGGAATTGGTGAAGAAGACGACATCGGCGAAGGTCTTCGCGGTCAGGGCCTCGGCCAGCTTCACCTGCTCGGGGATGGTGAAGATGTTGGACACGTGCCACAGCTTGTCGGCCTGGGCCTTGAGGGCCGCGATCAGCTTCGGATGGGAATGGCCGAGCGCATTCACGGCAATGCCGGCCAGGGCGTCGAGGTAGGCCTCGCCGTCAGTGGTGTAGAGACGCACGCCTTCGCCTCGCGCGAACGCCAGGGGCGTGCGGCTGTACACGCCCATCAGGTGGTCGGCGGGAACGTTGAGGCCCTCGGGCTGCGTCTTCTGGGTCACGATCGGGAACCCTCCAAAACGTAACGTCCCCGCCGCGGGGCGACGGGGACTGCAAGGCCGTGACTTCTCCGCCCAATGGGTCGGAATGTCAATGTTTGCGGGCTCAGCTCTTGATCTTGTAGCCGGTGTCGAACATCCACAGGCAGACGCATGTCAGGGCCACCACCAGGCCTGCGGTCATCACCGCCCCCGCCAGGACAGAGCCCTCGGCATAGCCCAGGAAGCCATACCGAAACCCGTCGATCAGGTAAAAGAACGGGTTGAAGTGGCTGAGGGTCCGGAAGGGCTCGGGCAGGCGCTCCACTAGGTAGAAGGTGCCCGAGAGGAAGGTCATGGGCATGATGATGAAGTTGGTCACCACAGCCATGTTGTCGAACTTCTCGCTCCACAGCCCGCCCATGATCCCCAGAAGCCCCAGGATCAGGGCCGCGCCGAGGCCGAAATAGAGAATTGCCCAGGGGTGACTTACCGGCAAGTGCGCGAAGGGTGCGACCGCGGCCGCCGTCACGGCGCCCACCATCACGCCCCGGGTCGCAGCGCCAAGGCCGAAGGCGGCGACATGCTCAACCGGGCTGAGCGGCGGGGTCAGGAAGTCGCCGATCAGCCCGTTCATCTTCGCCTGGAGCAGGGAGGACGAGGAGTTCGCGAAAGCGTTGTTCAAGATCGCCATCATCACCAGGCCCGGCGCCACGAAGGCGCCGAAGTCATACCCGTGCACAGGCGGCCGAGCGCCGTGGGCCGCGACGACAAAGACCATCATGTACAGGAGGGAGGTGACCACCGGCGCCGCCAGGGTTTGCATTCCCACCTTCCAGAAGCGCATCACCTCGCGCGCGTACAGGGTCTGGAATCCCGCCCAGTTGAAGCCGGGATAGGACCGCGGCTCCGGAGGGATCGCTTGCGACGGAGTCACTGTTGCATCGTTCATGGGTCTGATTTGCGCTGCTCGACGGGCGGAGGCAAGCGCTCTCATCAGCGCCCGCGCCAGCCGTGTCCGTATCCCGCCCCGGTTTAAGGACGCGGGAGGCGGCGCGCCCCATCTGAAGGGAACGGTGTCCATATCTGGTTTCTGTGGATGGACGTCATGGCGCCGATTGTGGTCTGGGCAGCTTCGGTTACGATATGTTGTAGCCGGACGAGGTTGGGCATAAGCTCCGGCACAATATATTGATCCCGGTGGCGTTGAGCGCTCAAGCCGGGCAGGATGGTGGAGCGAACCATGGGTTGGACCGACGAGCGGGTCGAACTGCTCAAGAAACTCTGGCAGGACGGACTGTCCGCCAGCCAGATCGCCAAGCAACTCGGCGGCGTGACCCGCAATGCGGTCATCGGCAAGGTGCACAGGCTGGGGCTCTCCGGCCGCGCCGCGCCGTCGAAGCCGGCGCGCCCGGTGTTCAGGGCGCCGAGGCCGGCGCGCCAGACGGCCGCCCCCGCAGCGCCGCGCCGGATTGCTCCGCCGCCCCTTGCGACCGCCGCCCCGGTGACCCAGCCGCCCGCCCGCTATGTGGACGAGGCGCCCGGCTCCGCTACCGTGCTGACCCTAGGCGCGCGCATGTGCAAGTGGCCGATCGGCGATCCGTCCAGCGACGACTTCACCTTCTGCGGCCGCCGGGCCAGCGAGGGGCCCTATTGCGTGGAGCATGCCCGGGTCGCCTACCAGCCCGCCCAGACGAAGAAGCGCTCCAGCGCCAACGAGCTGGCGCGCAGCCTGCGTCGCTACATCTAGGTCCGGCATCCGTTGGGGATGGGGGGCGCGCCACGACCCGGGGCCGGTTTCTGCACTTGCCTTGACGTCGCCGGGCGCGTCCCTTTCCAGCCATGACCGAACTTCGCCCAGACACCGACGCGACCGACCCGGACAACGCCCGGGCTTACTCTGTCTCGGAGCTGGCCTTCGCCCTCAAGCGCACCCTTGAGGACCAGTACGGTTTCGTCCGCCTGAGGGGAGAGCTCTCGAAGGTCACCTTCCACTCCAACGGCCACGTCTACCTGTCCCTCAAGGACGAGAAGGCGGTGATTGACGGGGTGGTCTGGAAGGGTTCCGTGCGCAACCTTTCGGTGCGCCCTGAACAGGGCCTGGAGGTCGTGGTGACCGGCAGGATCACAACCTATCCCCAGGGCTCGCGCTATCAGATCGTCATCGAGAGCATGACGGCCGCCGGCGTCGGCGCCCTGCTAGCCCAGCTGGAACGCCTGAAGGCGCGGCTGGCCGAGGAGGGCCTCTTCGATCCCGCGCGGAAGCAGCCCCTGCCGGCCATGCCGTCCGTGGTGGGCGTGATCACCTCACCCACCGGGGCGGTCATCCGGGACATCCTGCACCGCATCCGCGACCGCTGGCCATGCGAGGTCCTGGTCTGGCCGGTGGTTGTCCAGGGCGAGGCCGCCGCCGCCCAGGTCGCCGCCGCCATCCGCGGATTCAACGACCTGCCGTCGGACGGTCCCGTCCCACGTCCCGACGTGGTGATCGTGGCCCGGGGCGGCGGCTCGGTCGAGGACCTCTGGCCCTTCAACGACGAGGCCCTGGCTCGCACCGTGGCCGCGAGCAGGATCCCGCTGATCTCCGCGGTGGGACACGAGACCGACACCACCCTGATCGACTTTGTCTCGGACCGGAGGGCGCCCACCCCCACGGCGGCGGCGGAAATGGCGACGCCGGTCCTGGCCGAGCTGCGGGCCGGACTCGCCGACCTGTCGGGACGCCTGCACCGGTCCGGCGGCCGCCTGGTCTCTGACCGCCGGGGTCGGGTGGAAACACTGGGCCGGAGCCTGGCCCGGGCCCCCGACCTCGTGGAGCTGGCTGAACAGAGACTGGGTCTGGCCCGCAACCGGCTCGCAGCGGGCCTGGCGCGCAATGTCGGCGCCCATGAGACCCGCCTGGCCCGGGTCGCCGGCCGCTTCCAGCCAGGACTCCTGTCACGTCCGCGCCAGGCCCAGGCGGAGCGCCTGGTGGCGCTCATTCCTCGCCTCGTCCCCGCCATGGGGCGGAGCCTCTCCCGGTCCTCAGAGCGACTGGCCGCCCTTTCGGCCCGCCTCAGGTCGGCCGATCCCGGCGCCCCGCTCGCCCGCGGCTTCGCAAGGGTCCACAGGGCCGACGGCGGCCTCGTCCGCCTCGGGGCGGCGCTCGCCCCCGGCGAGGCGGTCCGCCTGGTGTTCGCCGACGTGGAGCGCGGGGCGGTGATCGAGCCGCCGCCGGGTCCTCCCCGCCAGGGCGACCTCTTCTGATCCGACGCCTTTTCGCGGCGCCCGACGGAGACTAGACTGCCAGCATGGACGCATCCAACAAGACCGGCGGGCCCGACCTTGCCGTAATCCACTACGGCGACGGCGCTTTCACCGTCGTCCGCCCGGGCCGATTTGTCCTCTGCGCCGTCTCCGGGGTGAAGATCCCGCTCGAGGCGCTCCGCTACTGGAGCGCCGTCCAGCAGGAGGCCTACGCCGGGCCGGCGGAGGCCCTGACCCGTTGGCGCGGACTGAACCCCTGACCGGTCGAATGGACCGCCGCACCCTGGTGGGCGCCCTGGCCTCGGCCGCAGGCCTCGCCGCTGCGCCGGCGCGCGCCGCAGACCGCGATCCGGTCCTTCGCCTGGCCGGAAGCCCCCGGCAGGGAGGAACACTGATCGGACGCACGCTTCCCGACGCCGAGATCGCTGTGGACGGCGTCGCCGTCGGCCAGGCCTCGCCCCGCGGGCTGTTTGTCGTCGGCCTCGACCGGGACAGTCCTGCAGACGTCGTGATCAGCGTCTCCAGCGCCGGCAGGCTGGTCGGCGAGCAGCGACTGGCGGTGGCGCCGGGGGTGTTCGATATCCAGCGGATCGACGGCCTTCCGCCCCAGCAGGTCAAGCCACAGGGCGAGGCCCTGCTGACTCGCATCGCCGCCGAAGCGGAACGCAAGGCGAAAGGCTGGGCGAGTGAGGTCGCGACCGAGGACTTCGCAGGCGGATTCACCCGCCCCCTCCGCAAGTTCCGCCTCTCAGGCCGGTTTGGCGGTCAGAGGATCCTCAACGGGGAGCCGATGACGCCGCACTACGGCGCCGACCTCGCAGCCCCCGCCGGGACGCCAATCCTCGCGCCGGCGTCAGGCCGGGTCTGCTTTGCCGAGACCGGTCTGCACTACGAGGGCGGCCTGACCATGATCGACCACGGCCAGGGCCTGATCACCGCCTACCTGCACCAGTCCGTCGTGCAGGTCCGGGAGGGCGACGCCGTGGTCCGCGGGCAGGTCATCGGCGCCGTGGGCCGCGAGGGGCGGGCGACCGGTCCTCACCTGTGCTGGCGGATGAAGTGGCGCGACCGGCGGCTGGACCCGATGCTCCTGCTGGGCGTGCGCGCCCCGGCCTGACGCTCAGGACCTGTCCCGGCGGTAGACCTCGTTGGGCCAGCGCTTGTGGACCCAGAACCATTCCTCGGGGCGGTCGCGGATCCGCTCTTCCATGAAGGCGTTCACCCGCCGCACGCCGGCGACGATGTCCGCATTCCGGTCGCCCGTGTCCTCCAGACGGATGTCCTCATGCACGACAACCCGGAAGCGGGCCTTGTGGATTCTCTGGACCGACATGGGAACCAGCGGAATTCCGAACCGCAGGGCGAAGCTGGAAGGCCCCGGCGCCGTATGGCAGTCGACCCCGAAAAGGGGCGCCAAGACCCCGCCGTTGAACTTCTGGTCGTTCATCAGGGCGACGCACTCCCCCCTCGCCAGGGCGCGGATCAGCTCGCGGGCGCCGTCGCCGCCCTTCGGCGCGAAGAGGCGGACCCCGTAGCGGAAACGGCTCTTGCGGATGCGCGCGTCCACGTGCGGGTTGTTGGTGGCGCGATAGGTGATCTGGCAGGTGATACCGGCGTGAATGATCACCGCCGGCATGATCTCCATCGAGGAAAAATGTCCCGAAATGAACACAACGCTCTCGCGATTGCGGGCGATCGCCTCCAGCCGTCCGGCGTTCACCACCTCCACGCGGGAGGGGTCGGCGATGATCTTGTCCAGGATGGGGAACTCCGCCGCCCACCGGCCAAGAGCCCGCCACTGGGCCCTGAGGAGCGCCTCGACCTGTGCCGGCGGCAGGTCCGGGAAGGCGATGCGGATGTTGGTCTCCGCCACGCGGTGGGTGGAGGTCAGGGGCCCAAGGACTCCCGCGACGGCGGCCCCGAAGTCCGAGACGGAGTCGATGGGAAAAAGCCGGGCGAGGAAGGTCACGGCGTCGAAGGCCAGGGCTTCGAGGCGCCAGACCAGATCCTGAAGCCGAGAGGGTCGCGCTGAGTCCGCCACGCCTGACCTTAGCGCGTCCGTCGCACGGGCCGCAATCCGAGGGCTGGCGGCGCGACAACCTCATCGGCGGCGCCTTACCTTGCGAGCCGGCCAAGGTTAGATTGGGCTATGATGAAACCTGACCTCATTCCCGGCCTTGAAGAGCTTCTCCTCGACCTTAATCGGGTTTCTGCGGAAGTGATCCTGCCCCTTTTCCGGTCTGACCACGGTCTGGAGGACAAGGGTGGAGAAACGGGCTTTGACCCGGTGACCTTGGCCGATCGCGGCGCTGAGGCCGCAATCCGTCGGCGCCTGGCGGAGGTGGTCCCCGAGCACGGGGTCATCGGCGAGGAGTACGGTGAGGACCGTCCCGACCGGGAGTTCGTCTGGGTGCTGGACCCTGTCGACGGAACCCGGGCCTTCATCGCCGGCCTGCCGGTCTGGACCACTCTCATCAGCCTGCGCTGGCGGGGGCAGCCTGTCCTGTCCTCAATCGGCCAGCCCTACCTTGGAGAGGTCTTCATCGGCTCGCCTGAGGGCTCTCGCCTGGTGCGGGGCGGAGAAAGCCGGCCGCTGCGGGTTCGTCCCTGCTTCGGGCTTTCCGTGGCGACCATCGCGTCCACCGACCCCATCGCCTACTTCGGCGCGGACGAGAAGGCGGCCTGGGACCGGGTCCGGGCCGCCGCACGGCTGGCCCGCCTGGGGTGCGACGCCTACGCCTACGCCATGGTCGCGGCGGGAGCGATCGACCTCGTCCTGGAGTCCCGGGCCTGCAAGTGCTGGGACATTGAAGCCGCAGCGCCCCTCCTGGCGGGGGCCGGCGGCGTCGCGACAGACTGGAACGGCATGCCCATCGGGCTGAACGGGGGCCAACTCGTCGTCGCCGGCGACCGGGCCTGCCTGGACGAAGCCCTGCCCCTCCTGAAGTCGGCGGCAGACTAGGCCTTCGGCGCGACCCGGTCGGCAAGGGCGTCGAAGTGGGACCAGAACTGGTCGCGCAGGGGATCAGTCTCCATCAGGATTTCATGTTCGGCGCCCTCCACCGAGACGAACTCGCCGTCGGGAAGCCGAGCGGCGATGGCCTTCTGGTCGGCATTGCTCACCAGTTTGTCCGCCGAGGCGGAGACAATCACCACCGGCAGGGTCGCCCCCTTCAGGTTCTCGCCCTTTGCAAGCCATGCGGTGGCGCGCAAGGCGAAGTCCAGCCAGCCCCAGGTCGGCGAGGACAGGGTGAGGTCGGGATTGGCCCGGATGAGGTCCTTGCCGCGCCTGTACCGGACGGGGTCGCGGGTCAGCACATTGCCCTCGAAGGGTTCGCTGGCGGGATCGCCCGGGGGCTGGGCCCAGTCCCGCTCCCGGCCGGTCAGCCGGCGCAAGGCCACCAGGGTGCGGGCGAATCGCGGCAGGCGCAGGCCCAGCATGGGTGCGCAAAGGACGGCGCCGACGAAACGGGGCGCCTGGCCCCGGGCGAGAGCCATCAGGGTCAGGCAGCCGCCCATGGAGTGTCCGATGGCGATCCAGGGCTTGGGCAGCCGGGCCTCGAAGGCGACCAGCAGGTCCCGGTAGTCGACAAGGTAGGTCTCCGCCCCCAGGGCGTGGCCCTTAAGGCGGTCGGGCAGATCACGATGCGACAGCCCCTGTCCCCTCCATTCGTTGACCAGGACCACGAACCCCCGCTGCTGCAGATCGCGCACCACCTCGAAGTACTTTTCGATGGCCTCCGTCCGTCCCGTGGACAGGATGACCGAGCCTCGCGGCCGGCCCTCTGGCCGAAACAGGGCGGCGCGCAGTCGCGCCCCGCCCTCGCCCTCGAACCACTCCGCTCCGCCGCGCGGCGGGACAGGCGCATCGGTAAGCTCAGTCAGCGGCGCCGCACGGTCCATGTCAGGCCTCTCCCGAGCGAGCGGCGAGCAGGGCCTTGACCTGAGGCATCAGCGACATGGCCAGTCCCATATCGGAGACTTTCAACCGGCCTGTGATGGCGGCGGTCATGGGATTGAGGTCGCCCCGCGCCAGGGCCTCGAGGTCCTTGCGGCTTACGCTGATGACCAAGTCCGCCGGATCGGCGGCGTTGGTCACCGTCGCGCCCTCCACCCGGATGACCCCTTCCCCCCGCAGGTCGAGACGGATCGAGCGGTCGAGGCCCGCCCCTCCGGACTGGAAGTGCGCCCGCACCTTGTCGGTCAGTTCGGTCAGTCCATCCATGGGTTCGCCTCCCCCTCGCCTCCTGCAATGCCGTCCCGGGGCGGGCTTGTAAACGCCCGCCGGTTTGGGAGGCGGCCACTTGAACCCCGGCGGCGGACACCCATGTCTTCCCCGTAGGCGCCGGATGTCCGGGCCTTCCGGGCGGTGCGAGGCTTCGGCGCGCACAGGTCCCGAAACTCAAAACGCAACCTTGCTTCGTCAAGAAGGATGTGAACGCACATGCGCACGATCGATTTTTCCCCCCTGTATCGTTCCGTCGTCGGCTTTGACCGCCTGGCCCAGCTTCTGGAGACCGCCTCGGTGGACCAGGCGACCGGCTATCCGCCCTACAACCTCGAGCGGACTGACGAGAACGCCTACCGCATCGAGATCGCCGTCGCCGGCTTCCGGGCGGATGAACTGAACATCGAGGTCAAGGAGAACCTGCTCACCGTTCAGGGCCGGAAGGCGGCTAACGACGCCGAGCGCCGGTTCCTGCACCGCGGCCTCGCCGAACGCGACTTCGAGCGACGGTTCCAGCTTGCCGACTATGTGGTGGTGACCGAGGCCCGTCTCGCGGACGGCCTTCTGTCCATCGCCTTGCGTCGCGAACTGCCCGAGGCGCTCAAGCCCCGCCGCATTGAGATCTCCGGCGCCGGATCCCCCCTGATTGAAGGTGAAAAAGCGGCTTAAGAAAGTCCGGGCCGCCGGACCGTTGCGGACCGGCGCAGAACTCGCGCCCCGGGGGGGTCGGACACAGATATCGGATTTGTGTCGGCTTTCAGGTGGCGCCGAGCGCCCGCCTGCTCTCTTCTGACCTCCCCGTCCGAAGAGAGCAGGCCCCGGGGCCCGACCCTCGGGGAAAGGCCCGTTCAGCGGTCGATCTTCAGCCCGAAGGTCTCTTGCAGAGCGAGGCTTGCACCAGCCGTGCGGGCGCCCGTCAGGTCGGCCTGCCGGGCGTCTGCGCCATCCAGAACCGCAAATTCCAGGTTTGCGCCCGACAGATTGGCCCGCCGCAGATCGGCGCCGCTGAGATCTGTGGGCAAACGTCGCTCGGGGCCCAGATCCAGTGGACCGAGGTTCGCCTGACGAAGGTCAGCCCCGGCCAGCAGCGCGCCCATAAGCCGGGCCCCGCGCAGGTCTGCGCCCCGGAGGCTGCAGGCGCGCAGGTCCGCACCCTCCAGACGCGCGCCCTGCAGCTGTGCGCCCTCAAGGTCCATCCCGAAAAAATTGGCCCCGCGGGCAGAAAGGGCGGTCAGGATCTCGCCCCGCAGACTCTTCAGACCGCGCAGGTCTGTGTCTTCGAACACGCCGGGGGTCCCCGACTTGCCGCTCGTCTGGCTCCACTGAAGGTGGTCCCGGATCCGGTCGGCGAGCGGGTGGTCGCCCGAGGCGGGATCTGCGGGCGGCTTGAAGACGGCGCCCTGCAGATCCGCCTCTCCGACATCCCAGTACTGGGTGTTGGCCCCCAGAAACACGGCTCTGCGCAGATCCGCCCCTCTGAGGTCGGCCTGGGCGAGGTCGGCGTCCGTCAGGTCGGCGCCAACAAGGATGCCGAGCTTGAGGTGCGCCCGGGTCAGCCGGGCGCGACGGAGAACCGCGCCTGTGAGATCCGCCCGCACGGCGTCACTTCCGGCAAGTCGCGAGGCGCCTGCGCCGGACCCTGCAGCCTGTCTCGTATGGTCTGGATCGCCGGTGCGGTGGTGCGTGGTCTGGACGACGCGGTAGCCGAGCAGTCGGTCGCCGATCGCGATAGCGCCTTCCCGCAGGTCGGCCTCGAACAGATCAGCCCCGCCGAGGTCGGCGTTCCTCAGGCTGACGCCCCGGAGATTGGCGCGACGCAGGGAGCTGTCTCGCAGATCTGCATTCTCCAGATCCGCGCCATAGAGGTTGGCGTTGTCCAGTCGCGTCCCCACCAGCAGAGCGCCCTGAAGATTGGCTCCTGAAAGGTCGGCGCCCGAGAGGTCAAAGTGCGACAGCTTTCGTCCGGAAAGGTCCCTCCAGGCCAGGTTGGCCCTCAGCCCGCCGGCCCGGCCGGCGTTGAAGCGCTCATTTTTCCTGCAGATGTCGTCCAGCTCCGCCTGAGACATAGGCGGCTGTTCCTGCGGGTGAGGAGGCTGTTCGGGCATCTGGTCTGCGGACCCTCGATCTGCCGCTTCACTACATGGCGATCAGGCGCCCGGGAAGGCGTCTCGCGCCGGCCTGTAAGACGCATAGAGGTCACGGGCTTCGTCTTCGAGCAGTCCGGTCTGAACCTCGACTCCCGCCGCCTTCAGACGCGCCATGCCCTCGCCCCCGGCGAAGACTGAGGCGTCGTCGCAGGCGATGACCACCCGGCGCACGCCCGCCGCGATCAGCCGGTCGGTGCAGGAAACGCCCTCTCCCGAGCGTCGGGCGCAGGGCTCCAGGGTCACCAGGGCCGTCGCCCCGCGCGCCGCCGCGCCAGCCGCCGCGAGGGCCAGCTCCTCCGCATGGGGACGCCCGCCCTCCGCCGTCGCGCCCTCGCCGACGATCCCGTCCGCGCCGAGGATCACGCAACCGACGGAGGGGTTCTCCCCGGTTCGCCCCACGCCCGGCCGGGCCAGGTCGATGGCCCGCCGCAGGGCGTCGATCTCGGTGATCCGGCTCAAGGCGCCGTCGGCAGGGCCTGGGCCCGGTCCGCGTCGAGATAGCGTGCGGCGACGGGCTTCAGGGCGCCGTCCAGGTCGATGACCAGGGGGTTCGAGGTCGGGATCTCGACCTCCATGATCCCGTCCGCCGACAGGCCGTAGATCAGCTTGACGATGGCCCGCAGGGAATTGCCATGGGCCGCCACCAGCACGGTCTCGCCCGCCGCCAGCTTGGGCGCGATCTCGGCGGTCCAGTAGGGCTCGACCCGCTCGAGCGTGGTCTTCAGGCTCTCAGTGTCCGGCAGGGTGACGCCGGCATAGCGGCGGTCGCGCGAGAAGTCCCATTCACCGCCGGGCGCCAGGGGCGGCGGCGGGGTGTCGTAGGACCGCCGCCAGATCCGCACCTGCTCTGACCCGTGCTTCTCTGCGGTCTCGGTCTTGTTCAGCCCGGTCAGCCCGCCGTAATGGCGCTCGTTCAGCCGCCAGTCCTTGGTCTCGGGCACGAAGGCCTGTCCCGCCGCCGTCAGGGCCAGCCAGAGGGTGCGGATGGCCCGGGTCAGCACGGAGGTGTAGGCCCGGTCCACCTGCAGGCCGGCG
>JBJTFE010000339.1:0-12946 GCA_046093265.1 Phenylobacterium sp.
CAGGTCCTCGATCCGGCTGTTGGTGCAGGAGCCGATGAAGACCACGTCGATCTTCGCCGAGGCGATGGGCTGGCCGGCCTCCAGGCCCATGTACTCCAGGGCCCGGGCGACGGAGGCGCGCTTGTCCGGGCTGGCGAAGGCCTCGGGCGAGGGCGCCGCGCCCGTCACCGGGACCACGTCCTCGGGGCTGGTGCCCCAGGTGACGAGGGGGGCGATGGCCGAGGCGTCGATCCGCACCTCGCGGTCGAAGACGGCGTCGGGATCGGAGAAGAGGGTCTTCCAGCTGGCCAGGGCGATGTCCCAGGCGCCGCCCTTGGGGGCGGCGGGCCGGCCGCGGAGATAGTCGAAGGTGGTCTCGTCAGGCGCCACCAGGCCCGCCCGGGCGCCGCCCTCGATGGTCAGGTTACAGAGGGTCATGCGGCCCTCCATGGACAGGGCCCGGACCGCCTCGCCGGCGTATTCGATGACATAGCCCGTGCCGCCGGCCGTGCCGATCTCGCCGATTACGGCCAGGGCGTAGTCCTTGGCGCCGACGCCGGGGGCGGGGGTTCCCTCGATCAGGACCCGCAGGTTCTTCGCCTTCGTCTGGCGCAGGGTCTGGGTGGCGAGGACGTGCTCGACCTCGGAGGTGCCGATGCCATGGGCCAGGGCCCCGAAGGCCCCGTGGGTGGAGGTGTGGGAATCGCCGCAGACGATGGTCATGCCGGGCTGGGTGCGGCCCTGCTCGGGCCCGACCACGTGGACGATGCCGTTGCGGATATCGCCCATGGGGAAGAACTCGATCCCGTGGTCGGCGACGTTGCGCTCCAGGGTGTCGAGCTGGAGGCGGGCCTCCTCGTCGGCGACGGCGGAAACCCCCAGGCCCTGCCCCTCGGTGGGGATGTTGTGGTCGGCCACCGCCAAGGTGCGGTCCGGCCGGCGGACCTTGCGGCGGTTGGCGCGCAGGCCGGCGAAGGCCTGGGGCGTCGTCACCTCATGGATGAGGTGCAGGTCGATGTAGAGGATGGCCTCGCCGTCCTGCTCGGAGACGAGGTGCGCATCCCAGATCTTGTCGTAGAGGGTCTTGCCGGACATGCCGCGCATCTAGTGTCGGAGGCCCTCCGGTGTCCAGCGTCGGAGACGTCCAGGTTCGATCAGGCCTTGACCACCCGGTCGCCGGGCAGGCCCCGCCGGTCCATGGCGTTGCGGGTGTCGACCACCAGCCGGGCGACGCGGGAGATGAGGGCGTAGTCCACGGCGTCGTGGTCGGTGGCGATGAGCACGGCGTCGTAGCCGGCCAGGGCCGCCTCGCTGAGGGCCGTCGACCGGCGGCCGGCCAGGCCCGGATGCTCGCGCGTGGGCGGGATCTCGGGGATCAGGGGGTCGTGGAAGTCGCAGGTCGCGCCGCGGGCCTCGATGGCCTCGATGAGCATGAGGGAGGGCGACTCCCGCGTATCGTCGACGTTCTTCTTGTAGGCGGCGCCGACCAGCAGGATGCGGGCGCCCTTCAGGGCCCGTTCGGCGTGGTCGCTGAGGGCGCGGGCCAGCCGGTCGACGACATGGCCCGGCATGGCGGTGTTGATCTGCCCCGCCAGCTCGATGAACCGGGTCTCCATGCCAAACTCCCGGGCCCGCCAGGTCAGGTAGAAGGGATCCACCGGGATGCAGTGCCCGCCGAGGCCGGGGCCCGGATAGAAGGGCATGTAGCCGAAGGGCTTGGTGGCGGCGGCGTCGATCACCTCCCAGACGTCAATGCCCATGGCGTCGTAGACCCGCTTCAGCTCGTTCACGAGGGCGATGTTGACCGACCGGAAGATATTCTCGGTGAGCTTGGCGGCCTCGGCGGCGGCGGCGCTGGAGACCGGCACGACGCGGGTGATCATGGCCTCGTAGAGGGCGACGGCGAGGTCGCGGGAGGCCGGGTCGTCGGCGCCGACCACCTTGGGGATGGTGCGGGTGCCATAGTGGGCGTTGCCGGGGTCCTCGCGCTCGGGCGAGAAGGCCAGGAAGATCTCGCGCCCCACCTTCAGGCCGCGGGCCTCCAGCAGGGGCTGGACCACCTCGGCGGTGGTGCCGGGCCAGGTCGTGGACTCCAGGACCACCAGCTGGCCAGGCCGGAGGACGGCGGCGGCGGAGGCGGCGCTGGCCGTCACGAAGGACAGGTCCGGGTCGCGGTTGCGGGTGACGGGGGTCGGCACGCAGAGGATGACGGCATCGGCCTCGGCAAGGCGGGCGAAGTCGGTGGTGGCGTCGAGACGGCCGGTGGCCAGGGCGCCGGGCAGGGCCTCGGGGGGCAGGTAGTTGATCACCTGCCGGCCCGCGAGGATGGCCTCGACCCGGGCGGGATTGATGTCGAAACCCAGGACCGGGAAGCCGGCCTCCACGGCGGCCAGGGCGAGCGGCAAGCCGACATAGCCCAGTCCGATCACACCGACGACGGCGCGACGGGAGCGGATGCGGTCCATCAGGTCGGCGCTGTGTGCGGTCTCGGTCATGGCCGGGGCGCTCCCGTGGGCTCAGGCGAGGTCATCGATCTCGGCCTCGGACAGGTCGCCGGGCACGACGGTGACGGGAAGGTTGCGGCCGCCCCAACGGACGCCTTCACGGGCGATCGAAGTGACCAGGGGCCCGGGGCCGCGGCCGCCGGTCGCCGCCGCGAGGACCAGGATCTTGATGTCGCGGTCGGCGCTGATGGCGCGGCGCAGGGCCTCCCGGGTGTCGTCGACGCGGATGAAGAGCAGCTCGGGCGGCGCCCCGGTCTCGGTGAGGACCAAGGGCTCGTAGGCCTTCATCTCCTCGGCCGCTTCGGCCCGGGCCTGGCGCTCGATCTCGTCGCGAACCCCCGACCAGGGCTCCGAAACGGCGGGATCGATGACCCGCAGTATGGCTACCGTTCCGCCAGTGGACCGTGCGCGGCGGCAGGCGAAGCGCAGGGCGGCGGCGAACTCGGCGTTGCCGTCGGCGATCACCAGGAACTTGCGCGGCGGCGCGGAGCGCAGGGTCATGGCGCAAGCCTGACCTGTCGCCGGCGCGGAGACAAGGCCCTCACCCCGCCCAGTAGCCGACCGTGGCCTTGACCTCGGCCAGGACGGGGGCGCCGACCTGGCGGGCGCGCTCTGCGCCGGCGGCCAGGATGCGGTCGATTTCGGCAGGGTCGGACAGGAACCGGCGCATGGCCTCGCCCACCGGGCCCAGCTTCGCCACCGCCAGGTCCGCAAGGCGCGGCTTGAAGGTCCCGAAGCCCTGACCGGCGAACTCGGTCAGCACCTCGGCGGAGGTCCGGCCCTCGAGGGCCGCGTAGATGGCCACCAGGTTGAGGGCCTCCGGCCGGTTGGCGAGCTCGGCCAGGGTCTCGGGCAGCGGCTCGGGGTCGGTGCGGGCCTTGCGGATCTTCTGGGCGATGGCGTCGGCGTCGTCCGTCAGGTTGATCCGCGAATAGTCCGACGGGTCCGACTTGGACATCTTGGCCGAACCATCGCGCAGGGACATGACCCGGGCGCCCGGGCCCTCGACCACCGCCTCGGGCAGGGGGAAGAAGCCGGGGACGTCGAAGTCGTGGTTGAACTTGGCGGCGATGTCGCGGGTCAGCTCCAGGTGCTGGCGCTGGTCCTCGCCGACCGGCACGTGGGTGGCCCGGTAGAGCAGGATGTCGGCGGCCTGCAGCACCGGATAGGTGTAGAGGCCGACGCTCTCGCGCTCCTTGTGCTTGCCCGCCTTGTCCTTGAACTGGGTCATGCGGTCGAGCCAGCCGAGGCGGGCGACGCAGTTGAACACCCAGGCGAGCTCGGCGTGGGCCGGCACGGCGGACTGCGGGAAGATGGTGGCGACCTTCGGATCGAGGCCCGAGGCCAGGTAGGCAGCGGCGATTTCCCGCACCTGGTCCTTCAGCCGCTTCGGGTCCTGCCACTGGGTGATGGCGTGCAGGTCGGCGACGAAGATGAAGGTCTCCATCTCGTGCTGCAGGCGGGTGAACTTCACCAGAGCGCCGAGATAGTTGCCCAGGTGCAGGGCGCCGGTGGGCTGGACGCCGGACAGGACCCGGGTCGGGCCGGCATAGGCGGGGGGCGGCGTATCGGTCATGGAGGCGCGGGGCTCCGGAAGGGCTGGGAACGGGCGGTCGGCGGCGTCAGCCGCGGCGCCATCGCAGGGTCTGTGCAGGCTTCCGGATCATGCGGCGCGAATAGCGCCGAACCGGCCTCAGGACAAGTCCGCCTCGGGGGTCGCGGTCTGGCCGGCCGGACGGCGGAGGGCCGTGCGGACCTCCGCAAGGCTCATGCCACCGAAGAGCAGGAGAAGGCCGATGTAGGCCGCCGCGCCCGCCAGGCAGACGGCGAGGACGGTCAGCTCCTTGGCCCCCAGACCCAGCAGGGACAGGCCCGCCAGGGGCGCCTCCAGCACGGCTCGGAAGTGCGCGGCCAGGGCCAGAAGGGCGCCAAGGGCGAGGCTGGCCGCGACGATCCGCGCGATCCGGCTCCAGGCGGCGGCGGAGGGGAGGTAGGCCCCCCGGCGATGGAGGGTGAAGGCCATCTGCACCACCGTGATCCAGGTGGCGATGCTGGTGGCCGCGGCCAGGCCGGTGAAGCCGATGGTGTGGAAGAGCGCCACCCCGAGGGCGATGTTCACCGCCACCGAGACCAGGGAGAAGACCATCGGGGTCCGGGTGTCCTGGCGGGCGAAGAAGGCGGGCTGGAGAATCTTGACCAGCACGAAGGCCGGCAGACCCCAGCCGTACTGCAGCAGGATCAGGCCGGCGGCCCGGGCGTCCTCGGCCAGGAACTGTCCGCGGGTGAAAAGGCCGTCCACCAGGTAGACCGGCATGGCCACGAGGGCTGCGGCGGCCGGAAGGCAGAGGGCGAGGCCGAAGACCAGGGCCTGGTCCATGACCGCCTGCCCCTCCCCGAGGTCATCCTGCGCGAAGGCCCGGGACAGCTGGGGCAGGAGGGCCACGCCGATGGCGGTGCCGACCAGGGACAGGGGCAGCTGGTAGAACCGGTCGGCGACGCTCATCCAGACCCGCAGGCCGGCGACGTGGGAGGCCAGCATGGTGGAGATGAAGATGTTCACCTGGACGGCGCTGGACGCCACGGCGCCGGGGATGGTCAGGCGGATCAGCCTCCGGACCTCCGGCGTCAGCTGCGGCATCACGAAGCGGATGCGGGCGCCAGCCCGCCGGACCCCCCAGGCGCACAGGCCCGCCTGGGCGACGCCCGAGGCGATGGTCGCCCAGGAGGCGGCGTAGGCCGCCTGCACCGGGTCGGTCTGGGGCAGGACCGCCGCCAGGACGCCGATGTTGAGGACCACGGGATAGACGCCGTAGATGATGAAGCGGCCCCTGGCGGTGAGGACGCCGGCGAGCAGGGCGGCGATCACCATGCAGGGCAGGTAGGGCATGGTGATCTGGGTCAGGATCACGGCCAGCCGAAACTTGTCCGGGTCGTCGATATAGCCCGGCGAATAGACCAGCATGATCCAGGGCATGGCCAGCTGGGCCAGGATGGTGAGGGCGACGGTGGCGGCGGCCATGACCGCCAGGGCGTCGGAGGCCAGACCGTCGGCCTCGCGCCCGCCGTCTGCGGAGAGCTTGCGGGAGTAGGCCGGGACGAAGGCGGCGGCGAAGGCGCCCTCGGCGAAGACGCGGCGGAACAGGTTGGAGAAGGCCTGGGCGGTGAAGAAGGCGTCGGCCGCGATGGTCTGGCTGGCGCCCATCCGGGCGGTGATGACGAGGTCCCGGGCCAGGCCGAGAAAGCGGCTCATCAGGGTCAGGCCGGAATAGACCATGGAGGCGCGGATCAGCCCGCCGCCGGCCTTTGGCCCGGCGGCCGGCGGTACACCCTGCGGGGGCGGCGGGGAGGATGTTGCGCTCACAGCGCCTGAATGCGCCCCGCCGCGGCGGCAGGTCAAGCGGGGTCCACGGGCAGGACCCGGGGGTCAGCGGGCGACGCTGGCGCGGGCCCGGGTCAGGTGGGTCCGACTCCGGGCCACTGGCTGGCTGTCGGCGACTCCCAGTGCGTCCAGAAGGTCCGCACGAAGGCGGGCGGCGCGGTCCGGGTCCCGCAGTTTTCGACCCGCCTCGTCGACCACATAGAAGGCGTCCACCGCCCGCTCGCCATATCCGTCAATGTGAGCGGAGACGATGGACAGGCCGGCGTCGGCGATCACCTCCGCCAGAGCGGACAGAAGCCCCGGGCGGTCCCTGCCCGAAGCCTCGATCACGGTGGCCGCCTCGGAAGCGTCGTTGTCGAACATGACGGTGGGGATGATGGCGAAGGCCGCCGCCCGCCCCAGCTCGGGAGCCG
Source organism: Phenylobacterium sp. (assembly GCA_046093265.1). Taxonomy (GTDB): domain Bacteria; phylum Pseudomonadota; class Alphaproteobacteria; order Caulobacterales; family Caulobacteraceae; genus Phenylobacterium. The sequence continues at coordinate 6,276 of JBJTFE010000339.1, forward strand.
GACGCCCGTCGCGCTTAAGAGGCTCGCCCCGACCGGCCGTCTCCAGGAGCGACATGAGGCGGTCAAGGGTCCGGGGATTGCTGGCGCCGAAGGCCTCGCCCGAGGCGTTCTGGACGAAGAAGACATCGAGCGCCTCCCCGCGCGGCGAGGTGTGAACGCGTGCCCCGAGGACATTGGCGCCGGCCTGGTTGAGAGCGGCGACGAGGTCGGCGAAGAGGCGAGGCCGGTCGGTGGCCGCCACCGACACCTCGGCGGCGTTCATGTCGGGCCGTACGCGGCAGGCTGTGGCCGCACCGGTCTCCGCCGCCCGCCTGACCAGGGCGCCATGGGCGCGGACCTCATCGTCGGTGAAGGCGGTGAAATAGGCGTCCTCCATGGACTGGGCCCACTCTGTGAGCGCGGGGCTGGTCTCGGCAAGTCGTATGCGGGCGTCATAGGCGGCGTTTTCGTGATAACGCCGGATGGCGGCGGCGTCGTCGGCGCTGCGACCGCCCCGGAAGAGGGCCTCCGTCGCCCGATAGAGCTCGCGCAGGAGCTGACCCTTCCAGCCGTTCCAGACCCCGGGGCCTACGGCGCGGATGTCCGCCACGGTCAGGACGAGGAGCAGTCTCAGCCGCTCGGGCGTCTCGATAATGCGGGCGAAATCGACAACGGTCCGCGGGTCGGAGATGTCGCGCTTCTGGGCGTAGTCGCTCATGACCAGGTGGTGCTCCACCAGCCAGGCCACCAGCTCGATACGCTTACGGGACTGGCCAAGACGCTCGCAGGCCTGGCGGGCGGCCCGGGCCCCGGCTTTTTCCTGACCGCCGGCGCCGCCCTTGCCGGTGTCGTGCAGCAACATGGCGAGGAACAGGGCCTCGCGATCGCTGATCAGCGGCATGATGGCGGTGGCGAGGGGATGGTCCTCGGCGTAGCGGCCGTCGGCGATGCCAGCGATGATCCCCACCGCCCTCAGGGTGTGCTCGTCCACCGTGTAGGAGTGGTACATATTGAACTGCATCTTGGCGACGATGCGTCCCCACTCCGGCAGGTAGCGGCCCAGGACATCCGCCTCGTTCATCAGGGTCAGGGTCCGCTGCGGATCGCGGCCCCGGGCGAGGATGTCCAGAAGGACGCCCGCAGCCTCAGGATCCCGGCGAACCCTGGGACCGATCAGCGCGGCGCTTCGGGAGGCGGCCGTGAAGGCGTCGGGGTGAAGGTCCAGTCCCTCGCCGTCCGCATACAGGAACAGGCGCAGGAGATTGACCGGGTCGCTCTCGAAGACGCCAGGGCCGTCGATACTCAGACGGCCGCCTTCCTCGTGGAATCCTGGCGCCACCTCCCGGCGGCGGCTCCGCCCGCGTCCCGGGAGCAGCCGTGACAGGGCTCCCGGCTGGGACTTGACACGTTCCCCCTCAAGCTTGGCGGTGAAGACCCGGGTGAGGACGCCGACCTCCTTGGCGATCAGGAAGTAGCGTCGCATGAAGCGCTCCACCGCAGGGGCGTCGCCGCGGTCGCCATATCCCATCCGGCGGGCGATGGCGGGTTGAAGATCGAAGGTCAGGCGTTCTTCAGGCCGACCGGTGGCGAAGTGCATGTGACACCTGACCGCCCAGAGGAAATCGATGGCGCGGATGAAGCTGGCCACCTCCCGGCGGTCGAACATGTCCAGCTGAATGACCCCGCTGGCCCGGTCAGCGCCTGCCGCCGGGTTGAGGTAGCGGGCGATCCAGAACAGGGTGTTGAGGTCGCGCAGACCACCCTTTCCCTCCTTGATGTTGGGCTCGACCATGTAGCGGCTGGCGCCGGCCCGCAGGTGTCGTTCGTCGCGCTCCTTCAGCTTGGCGGCCACGAACGGCGCGCCCGTGCCGCGGATCACCTCATCGCGGAACCGCCGGAGGAGATCCTCCGCCAGACCTGCGTCACCGGTCAGGTGACGGGCCTCGAGAATGGATGTGCGGATGGTGAAATCCTCGCGCGAGAGGCGGAGGCACTCGTCCACCGTGCGCGAGGCGTGGCCAACTTTGAAGCCCAGGTCCCACAGCGCATAGAGCATGTACTCGATCACGCTCTCGGCGTGCGGCGTCTGCTTGTAGGGGCGCAGGAACAGCAGGTCGAGGTCGGAGAAGGGCGCCAGGGCCCCGCGGCCGTAACCGCCCACCGCCATGAGGGCGAGGCGCTCACCCTCGGTGGGATTGCGTGCACGGAAGACGTGGACGGTCGTGAAGTCGTAGAGAGCGCAGACGACCTCGTCGGTGACGCCGGAGAGCAGGCGGGCGGTCTCGATGCCCCCGGCGCCGTTTTCCAGGCGCTCCTTGGCGATCATCCGGCCCCTGAAGAGCGCCTGCTTCAGGATATCGAGAGCGCGACGCCTCTGTTCCGCCTCGTCGCCGATGGCATCGAGCGCGGCGGCGGAAAGCCGGGCCCGGAGGCTGACGCCGTCCAGAACATGTTCTATGCGGGTCGGACGCAGGCGATGGGGCATGGCGATGAAATATAGTCGCAATTCGGCTTCTGCGTCAGGCTCGACCGCACCAGCCGAAAGGCGCATAGTTGCCTGGGGCTTACGGGAGGACGCCATGGCTGGCCCGCCGGCGGTTGAACTGGAGACGGTGAGTCGCCGCTACGGGGCCCGGACGGTCGTGGACGAGCTGAGCTTCTCCGTCGCACAGGGGGCTGTCTTCGGATTCCTGGGACCGAACGGCGCCGGCAAGACGACCACACTGAGGATGATCCTTGGCCTAGTGGCGCCGACTTCGGGCCGGCTAACCGTTCTCGGATCCGGCGACGGACGCAAGGTCCGGGACCGGATCGGGTTCCTGCCCGAAGAACGCGGTCTGCACCCGCGCATGACCCCGCTGCAGGCGGCGGCCTTTCTGGGGGGTCTGAAGGGCGTCTCACCTGGCGACGCCCGCCGCAAGGCCCGCGAACAGCTGGAGGCGTTGGGACTGGGCGCGTCGGTCAACACCCAGATCCGCCGACTCTCAAAGGGAATGGCCCAGCAGGCCGCGCTGGTCTGCACCCTGGTCCATGATCCGGAGCTCATCATCCTGGATGAGCCCTTTTCCGGGCTTGATCCCATGCACCAGCAGGGGCTGGAGCGCCTGATCCTGGAGCGGTCACAACAAGGGGCGACGGTGATCTTCTCCACCCATGTCATGTCGCATGCGGAACGGCTCTGCGATCAGGTTCTCTTGCTGGCCGGCGGCCGAAAGGTGTTCGACGGGAGCCTTGCCGAAGCGAAGAGCCGGGCGCCGGGTCGCCTGGTTCTAGAGGGCGCTCTGGTGGCGTCTGACATCGCCGCCCTGCCCGGGGTCGCCCGGGTCGAGACAGAGGAGGGCGTCACGGGTCCCCGATTTGCGGTCGAGCTGCAACCCGGCGCTGAGGCGCACCAGACCCTTTCCGCCGCTTTCCGGGCGGGCCTTCCCGTCCGACGATTCGAGTCCCGCGAGCCTGGCCTGCACGAAGCCTTCCTGCTCCTCACCGGCGCGCGCGCCGCCCTTCCGGAGGTCGAAGGCGCATGAGACGCCTGTTCCTGATTCTTCGCCGGGAGTACCTCGCCTACCTCCTGACTCCGGGATTTCTCCTGGCCCTGGTCGCCTTCCCGCTGATCTTCGCGGCGAGCGCCCTGTTGCCAACCCTCCTGTCGCGCCAGGCCCCGGCCCCGCAGGTCATCGTCCTGGACCTGACGGGCATCGGACCGCAGGGTCCAGGCGTCTATGTCGAGGGGAAGGTCCGGGAAGGCCGAACCCGCAACCTGCCTCAGGAGCGGCCTGCGGTGCTGGTGAAGGCGCCGACCGTCCTTTCGGCTGCGCGAAACCCGGATGCGGCGGGCCAGGCCATCCAGGCCTACTATCGGGGATTCAGCAAGGATCGGACGCCCCCCGCCATCCTTGTACTGGCCGGGTCCGCGCAGGCCCTGGACGCCCGCCTCTGGACGCCTCGCGCGCGGCTGATCGATCTTTCAGGCGAGCTTGAAGACTACCTGTCAGACTGGTCCTGGCAGACGCGCCTTGAGTCTCTCGGATTGTCGCCTGACGAGGTGCGCGCAGTGTCGCAGTCCGGTGTGTCCGTCACCGCCTACTCGCCGGAATCCCGGTCCGGCAAGGTCACCCTGATCGACAGGCTACCGCATCTGGTCGCGCTTGGCATGAGCTATCTGCTCGTCACCATGATCCTGGCAGGCTCGGGGATGATCCTGACCAGCGTCGTCGAGGAAAGGTCCAGCCGGGTCATCGAGGTGCTGGTGACGTCTGCGCATCCGGCCGAGCTTCTGCTGGGAAAGGTGCTCGGAATCCTCTGCCTGTTTTTCACCGCCCTGGGGGCCCTGGCGGGGGCCGCAGTCCTGGTCGCCGGTCAGTTGCCCCAGGGCGGCGTCCAGCAGACGGTGCTGGCGATCGTGAATGGCGGGCTGCTGGGCTGGGCCACCGTCTTTCTGACCTTCGGCTTCCTGCTCTACGGCTCGATCTTCGCAGGACTGGCCGCCTTCTGCGAAACCCCGCGGGAGGCGCAGAGCCTGGCGACGCCGCTGAGCATGTTCATGTTGCTTCCCATGCTTCTGGTGATCTCGGCCCTGCAGGCGCCAGACTCCCCGATCCTGCGCGCCGCCGCCTTGTTCCCCCCGTTCACCCCCTTCCTGATGCTGCTGCGGGTCGCGGACAGAGCGCCGGCCTGGGAACTGGCGACAGGGATCGCCCTGATGGCTCTGACGACAGCCGGGGCAATTTGGATCGGGGTCCAGGCCTACCGGGCCGGGGCCCTGACGCAGGGGCCTTCCAGCCTCTGGTCCATCCTTCGCAGCGGCCTGAAGCGTCACGCCTGACCCCCCCTGTACGTGAGCCCCCGCCATGTCCCTCCTGCCGCCGTCGACAAACACCGACTATGCGGGCCACCCTTCCGCCCCTCTTGTCCTGCTGCTGGCGGCGATCCTGACTCTGGTCACCGGTGCGATCCACAGCTTCCTGCCCGACGGCGGGGCGGGCGTGATCGCCGGGCTGGACATGGGCGACCGGAGGGACCTGGTGATCGGCGTCTTTCGCTGGGAGGGGGCGACCCAACTCGCCTTCGGCCTTGGCCTCCTCGCCGTGGCGATCCGGTATCGCAGCCTGACCTCGCTCTTCATCGTGCTGATCATGGTCGAACGGGGCCTGATGGCCCTGCAGGGCTGGGTTCTGTCGCCGCCGACCTCCGGTCATCACCCGCCCGAGCACTTCGGCAGCGTTGCGGCGCTGATCCTCTGCGGGGTCTTCCTGGCCCTGTCGCTGCGGCGGTCTACCCGCCCCTGACATCCCCGTTCAGCGCGGTGAGGTCGGCCCGGGAACCCAGGGTCGATCCCGAGGTTCTGCGTCCCAGGGCGTAGTTCGGGGGCACGACCTCCGGGTCAGCGCCCGGCGCCGAGGGTGGGGAGTAATACCCCAGGGCATAGGAGCCCATGGCGTAGCCCAGCAGGTCCTGAAGCTCAGGGTCGAAGGTGCGGGCGATCTCGGGCGGGCAGGCGAGATACTGGTTCTCCTCCTGGCGCAACCAGCCGAGGGCGTAGGTGATGTTCAGACCGATCCGGTCGGAATCGGACGTGTTCGCCCCGCCGCTGTGGACCACGCTGCCCGTGTAGACGAGGACCGAACCCCGGGCCATGACCGCCTGGGTGACCTCGGAGGGATCGGCCCGTCGGTCATCCGGCCAGCCCGTCGAGCCCGGGACCACCTGGGTGGCGCCATTCTCCCGGGTGAAGTCCGTCAGGGCCCAGATGGTGTTGAGCTGGGGCTCCACCCCCTTCAGATGCGTTCCCCAGGCCCAGCGGTCCTTATGCAGGCTCTGGGCCTTCTCGCCGGGCATGATCCGGATCACCTGACCCAGGTGCAGCTGGTATCGCTCGCAGGCTGGCAGAAGCAGGCGGTCGCACTGGGCGAGGATACGGCGATCCCGGAGCAGGTCCCGGCACAGCGGGGAGCGGGCGGCGAGGGCGCCGGTTCGCGTCGTGAGAAACCCGGTGAAGCGGTCGCGCCCCGGCGCGGTGGCCTCGACCCAGGGGTCGAGTTCGGCCCGGACGGCGTCGGCCTCGCCGGGGGTCAGGACGGCGTCGAGGATCACCGCGCCATCGGCGACAAGCTGCTGGTGGATCTGGTCCGGGTCGGCGTCAGCGGGGAAATGGACCAGTTCAGGCATGCCGGATCTCCTGTCACTCACGGGCGGGCCGGAGGCGATCCTGCGCCACACCCGATGGAAAGGCGAGGCCCAAATCCCGGGGCAAAGCCCTGCGGGCGAGGGACGGGACCCTCAGGCGCAGGCAGGGATATGTCTTCCGGGACCGGTTCGTCGGGACACGTCAATGCCCGGAGCGCAGGCGGAAATTGTGGTTAATCAGGAGTTAAGGCCTGGCCCGACTACTCTGGTGGCCGCGGCGGGACCTTGCGGTACCAGACCAGTTGTTCGGAGGTGGCCAGGAGCTTGCCGTCCCGCCGCCAGTAGCTGGAGCGCTCGTCCGAGGCGCCGCCGCCGCCCACCCGGCCCTCGTACTCCACGAGGATGAAGTCGTTGCCGACCTCGGCCACCTCTTCATCGGTGGCGTGCAGGTAGACCGTCAGGGACAGGGTGGTGGTCGAGACCCCCATGCCGAAGGCGTACATGGCCCGGGGCGGCGAATTGTCGGTGATCATGCTCAGCAGGGCCTTGTCCATGGGCTCCCGGCGCGA
>JBJTFE010000340.1:0-7915 GCA_046093265.1 Phenylobacterium sp.
GAGGCCAAGATTACTTTAAGTGCGACCAAAGAAATTGTTGTATATGTATCCGATGTCATTCCAGGTCAGCACATTGAGACGAAAGTGACACGCCCTGAGTTTGAAAACTCAATTCAAGTCTATCTCAACAAGATTGAGGGCATTATTGAAAAACTTTGGGCAACAGCGAATATCCGACCCTCAGATGTTGATCGAGTGATTTTAGCAGGAGGTTCAAGCCGAATCCCCTGCATGAAAGCCTTACTCTGGGATCTCATTGGGGAGGATAAGGTCTATGGAAACACTAATCCCTTACTCTGTGTTGCCGAAGGAGCAGCGATGTATGCTGCTTATCTCGATGATCGAGAAGTCTTTGGTCGTGAACTCGAAATTCGTACTCGTACCTGTCATGCTCTCGGTGTTGCGACGATGGGAGGGAAATTTGAGGTGATTATCCCAGCTAATCTTAAGACTCCCTGCCAACGTAAGAAGCTGTTTACCACCAGTGTTGATAACGTAACTGATGTCAACATCAACGTTTATCAGGGATCGGCAGCGCTTGTTAAAGATAACACATTAATTGGAACTCTCTCTATTGCTGGTTTGCCTCAAAGAATCCGTGATGAACTTGATATCTGGGTGACTTTCAAGGTTAGCGAAGAGCAGTCCCTCTCGGTACTGATTGAGGTGGAGGGAATGCGTCATACAGGGGTTTTCACTTTTACCTAACAAATCCTTATAACGGGAGGCTGCTATGAACATCGGTGAATACAACATTACAACAGAACGGTCAGAAAATCCCCTCTATCGATGGGTAGAAGCCGTCAATTCTCAGAAAGAAAAAACAGTAATTATCCAAATTCTTCAGCCTGGTATCTCCCCAGAAATAACAGCCAATCTGATTTCCTATTTTGACACCCTCCAGGCAATTCGCAGAAAAAACCTTTGGCTGCCAGAGCAAGTTTTTTCCAATGCTGACTATCCCTTAGTTTTAGTCTATCCCTATCTTAGTACCACCCCTCTAGGGGAAATTTTTCAAGCGTCAACAGAGGAGGAAGCAATTGAATGGTGGCATCAAGCCAGTGAAACGCTACACACCTTACACAATAAAAACATTGTACACGGGCGCATCGCTCTCGATAGCTTTGTCGTAGTTGAGCGTTCCGTTTGCTTAACAGGGTTTGGCTATGCTCCCCTTTTACAAATGGGGGAACCCAAGGCCATACTAGAGTGTGAAGAGGTTGTAGCACCGGAAGTCTTGGCAGATCAGGTGCAACTGTTGCTGAAAAAAGGCGGACTCAGTTTAGAGGGGCTATCAGAAACAGAGCGGCGGAAATCACACCTGAAATTACTGGAGGCAGCCATTGAGGCCAAGATTACTTTAAGTGCGACCAAAGAAACTGATGTATGTGTATGGGATGTCATTCCCGGTAAGTACATTGAGACGAAAGTGACGCGCCCTGAGTTTGAAAACTTAATTCAAGTCTATCTTACCTCTGCGGCTGATATTTATGGTTTCGCTAAAACGGTAGCCCACTGGCAAAAACGACTAGTTATGACTTCTTGGTACAGCAAAGCAGCTAACCTTAACCCAGAGTCTCGTTATCCGCGCATTAGGGATTGTTTTCAAGCACTGCAAGAAACTTTACTCCGTTCTGTTTCAGAAAAACATAATCCGGCTCAGAGGACGAAAAAAAGCAAAGATGATCGAGAAACTGAATCGAAGCATCAGCACCAAGATATTATTCCCAAATATATTTTAGAGGTAAAAGTTGAACCTTCTGAAGCGGGAGAAGTGTTCGGTGGCGGTAGTTATTCGAGTTATCCTGAGCCGAAAAGTGTCCTAGTAAAAGCTCAACCTCTTGCTGGTTGGCACTTTGATCATTGGAGTGGAGATATTGAAGGGAAAGAAAGCCCAGTAACTTTGACAATGGATCACGATAAGTTAATTGTGGCTTATTTTGTCCCCTCTATTTCCCCAACAGAATTAGATAACTCGACTCCTAATACCGAAGGACAAAGAGAGATTCTTGTTCCCAATAGTCTCCCAGAAACTTTGTTTGATGATTCATCTACAAAGAAACGCCTTGAGCAAGAAAAATTGGAATCTGAAAAAAAAGCCCGATTGGAGGCTGAACGTAAGCTTAAAGTAAAAGAAGAACAGGAACGTCAACGAGTTGAAAGAGAAAGAATTGAAAAGGAAAAACTTGAAGCAAAAACTAGACGTAAAAATGGAATAATGGGTCTGTTAGTGGGTTTATGTTTAGCAGGAGGAACAGTTATTTTTTCTCTAGTGCAACAGCAGCAACAACAACAAAACGTTGGTATAGAACCGACAATAATTGATCGATCATCACCAATAGAGACTCAAAACAATGAATTAGAAACTGATAATTCATTGACATTAAAACCTCAAAAGAGTGTAGAGAATATCAATGTAGGTGATGCTATTTCAATTATAGAAAATCTCTACTATACCCTGTCAGCAAAAAAATATAACGAAGCTGAACAATTGTATAGTCCTCAATTGGCTTCTGCATTTAATCCCAGTTTCTTCGATCAATTTGAACGAGTCACGGTAGAAGATTTGCAAGTGACTTCTCAAACAGAATCTTCAATTAATTTTGTTGGTCAAAATACTTACGTCTATCCCGACGGTTCAACGCAACGAGAAGAAAGATCTTATACAGTTAGAAATGTCAATGGGGAATTAAAAATCACTTCATCTGAGTTCATTAAAGTAACAAAGTTTAAGTAATTTGGGATATTAGTATCAAAACACATCTTTATAACAGGAGGTTACTGTGAATATAGGTGAATACAACATTACAACAGAACGGGGAGAAAATTCCCTCTATCGATGGGTAGAAGCCGTCAATTCTGAGAAAGAAAAAACAGTAATTATCCAAATTCTCCAGCCTGGTATCCCTCAGAAATAACAGCCAATCTGATTTCCTATTTTGACACCCTCCAGGCAATTCGCAGAAAAAACCTTTGGCTGCCAGAGCAAGTTTTTTCCAATGCTGACTATCCTTTAGTTTTAGTCTATCCCTATCTTAGTACCACCCCTTTAGGGGAAATTCTTCAAGCGTCAACAGAGGAGGAAGCAATTGAATGGTGGCATCAAGCTAGTGAAACGCTACACACCTTACACAATAAAAACATTGTACACGGCTGCATCGCCCTCGATAGCTTTGTTGTAGTTGAGCGTTCCGTTTGCTTAACGGGATTTGGCTATGCTCCCTTTCTACAAATGGGAGAACCCAAGGCAATACAAGAGTGTCGAGAGGTTGTAGCACCAGAAGTCTTGGCAGATCACTATCTTACCTCTGCGGCTGATATTTATGGCTTTGCTAAAACGGTAGCCAACTGGCAACCTCAACTATTGACGACTACTTGGTATAGCCAAGCTGCTAACCCCAACCCAGAGTTTCGCTATCCGCGCATTAGGGATTGTTTTCAATATCTGCAAGAAACTTTACTCCGTTGCGTTCCAGAGGAATATAATCAGGCTCAGAGGACGAAAACAAGCGAAGATGCTGTAGAAACTGAATCGAACCATCAGCACCAAGATATTATTCCTAAGTATATTTTAGAGGCTAAAGTTGAACCCTCTGAAGCGGGAGAAGTCTGCGGTGGCGGTAGTTATTCGAGTTATCCTGAGCCGAAAAGTGTCCTAGTAAAAGCTCAACCTCTTGCTGGTTGGAACTTTGATCATTGGAGTGGCGATATCGAAGGCGAAGAAAGCTCAGTAACTTTGACAATGAATTGCGATAAGTTGATTGTGGCTTATTTTGTCCCCTCTATTTCCCCAACAGAATCAGATAACTCAACCCCTAATACAGAAGAACCAAGACCGATTCCCGTTCTTGTTCCAGAAAGTCTCCCAGATGAGTCATCGACAAAGACTGTAACACCCCCGAAAAAATTTCCTTGGCTGATTAGTGGTGGAATTGCTGCTGCACTTGCCAGTCTTAGTATTATTGGCAGTTACGCTTATCCCTATTGGTTAGCACAGAAAGCTTTAGAACAAACTCAGTCATTACAAGCAGCAGGAAAATATGAACAATGCGTCCAACAAGCCAAAACTGTTTCTCCTAAATATTCTCGGCTATATGCCCAATCTCAAGATTTCTTGGGTAAATGTTTACTAGCCCAAGCACAGAAATTAGCTGCTAAAAATCAATGGGAAGCAGCAATAAAACTTGCTAGTCAAGTTTCCCCTAATGTTAGTGCGTATTCAGGCGCGCAGAAACTTCTCAATCAAGGGGCTGAAAGGATTTGGCAAATGGCAACTAACAAATACCAACAAGGGAATTTAAACGAAGCTGTGGAGATCGCTAAGACAATTCCCAAAACTAGCCCCCTTGCCTCCCAAGCACAGAAAACTATTCAAAAGTGGCAACAAGAATGGAAAGACAATGGCACTCATCTACAAGCTGCTAAACAGGCTCTCAATAGTAAGCAGTGGTATAAGGCAATTGAAGAGGCGAAAAAGGTTAGTAGTCATACTTTCTGGCAAAAACAAGTACAGCCTATTATTAGCAAGGCAAACACTGAAATAGCTAAAACGATTCACTCACAACCAACACCAACGGGAACAACGGTACGAGGAAATTCTGGAGGTCGAAAAGGCGGAACAACGGTACGAGGAAATTCTGGAGGTCGAAAAGGCGGAACAACGGTACGAGGAAATTCTGGAGGTCGAAAAGGCAGTAATCAACAACCACAGCGTCCATCTTCTGGAGGTAATATTCCTAGAGATAATGCCCCTGCTTGCTCAGGTGGACAATGCTAAATGAAACAAAAAAGCTAGAACAATTATTAATTTCTCCAAGGAGTTTGAGCCATGAAACGTCACTTAATTTCAACTATTCTAGTCGCCACTCTGTTAGGCGAGATTGCTCCTGCTTTAGCACAATCTTATCAGCCAGTAGAGCAAATACTTCTTGCTCAACAGAATCGTGCTGATACAGTTTTTCAACAAGGTAAGAAAAAATATGAACAAGGAAAATCTGAGGAAGCGATCGCAAATTTTAATGAAGTAATTCGCCTCAACCCGAATTTTACGCAGGCTTATGTTTATCGGGGGCTTGCTTACAAGAGACTGGGAATGACTGAGAAAGCCATTGACGATTATACGCAAGCGCTGCGTTTATCTGTTAACAATCGAAACGATCAAGCTTCAATTTACTATAATCGAGGTCTTGCTTACTCAGACTTAAGAAAACCTCAAGAAGCAGTCGATGATTTTAGTAAAGCCATTCAGCTTAACCCGAAAGATGCAGATGCTTACTATCGTAGGGGATTTATCCTGTCAGAAAAAAGCGAAATTCAGCAAGCGATCGCCGATTTTAGTAAAGCCATTGCCCTTAACCCATCCCATCTCAGTGCTTATGCTCAACGGGGTCTGACATTCGATGGCTATTTAGGGGATTTACCAGCAGCCACCGCAGACTTTATCAAAGCAGTGCGCCTCAAACCCCAAAATGAAGAAGACTATTGGAACCGAGGTAATGCTCGCTTTAATCTTGGCGATCTCAGAGGAGCAGTTGCTGATTTCACAGAAGCTCTCCGTCTCAAACCCAATTATTCTCGTGCCTATTGCAGTCGCGCAAATGTTCGATATCTATTGGGAGATGAACAGGGAGCCGAAGCTGATTTAAAAAGAGCCATAAAAATAATGTTCGCTAGTAATCGTCCCGATGCAGGGGTTATCCTAAGTCTTGTCGATATTGCCTTAAATGAAATCGAATCAAATCCAGAACTGCTTGAGCAAATCTCCGAGTCCGCAGATTTAGCGATCAAAAGCTCACCCAATGACTCTATTGTGTATGTTGTTCGAGGAAATATTCGTAATAATATTCAAGAGAATCCTCAAGGAGCATTAGAAGACTTTAACCAAGCGATTCGTTTAACCCCTGAATCGGCAATAGCCTACTATCTTCGTGCTAACATTTGGTTTCAACAGAAAAATGCCAGAAATACTCTGAGCGATCTAACTCAGGCAATTCGTATTAGTCCTAATTTTGCCGCAGCTTATTTGGATCGAGCAATTGTGCTTCAACAATTAGGAGATTCTCAGTCTCAATCTGACTTCAATCAAGCAATTCGTATCTACACTGAAGTTATTCGGCTCAATCCTAACAATGCCCAAGTCTATTTCAGTCGAGGGCAAGCTCATTTCTACTTGGGTCAGGGGCAAGCAGCAATGGCTGACTTTAAACAATCTGCTCACTTGATCGAAAAAAGTGGCAATCAAGTCCTCAATGAACGACTAAGAGTAGCCTTCGATAACTTACAACAACAGACACCCCAAGAAGTTCCTTCAGCAGCGCCAACAGATGTCAATACCTTACTACAGCAGGTATACGACCAACTTCCTCCAGAAGCGCAAGCAGCACTCAGAAACTCACAACAACGGACATCCCAGCAATTCCCTCAGTCTTCTCCTCCAGAACAACCGAGAAGAAATTCAATTTTACAGATGCAAAGTGCTTTAAACTCTAATAGTCAAACCCTAAAAGATGGCAGTCTTTACGAAGTTTATACCTTTTCTGGTACAGCCAGAAAAACTATTACTATCAGAATGGAAAGCGAAGATTTTGATACCTATCTTGTCCTGGTTGATTCTCAGGGCAACAAGATAGCTGAGAACGATGATATCAACCGAAATAATTCGGATTCAGAAATTGTTGTCACTCTTCCCTATACAGGCACTTACCGTATTGTTGCCAATTCCAGGGACCCTGGTCATCAAGGTCGCTATAGACTTATAGTTTACTAAGTAGTCCGACATCAACAAAGGGAACTGCATTAAGAATTGTTAACGAAACTAAAACCCTTATCTTGTCTATGTTGCCCGTTCCCTAACTTCAAAGCTAACTTTAGTTTTGTCAGACTACTATTCTATAATTGAATTGTCTTGAATCTGTTAATGTATTAATCCTGATCAAAGAGGTAAGAATATGGCAACAATAATCCTAGAAAATCTCCCCGATAACTTAGTTGAGCAGCTCCAAAAACTTGCTCAACAAAATGATCAATCTGTTAACGAACAAATCATCTCTATCTTACAACAAGCCGTAGAGAAACCCCAAACTCCCCTAAAGTTTCTCATTTCTCCTGCAACCGATCCCACCCGGGAAGAAAGACGTAAAGCTGTACCTCAATTACAAGCCCAGATTGATCAAAGTCCTCGCCCTAACCCCCTAGATTACGGATTTCCTGATAGTACAGAATTAATTCGAGAGAATCGAGAAAAAGAAAATGGTTATCCTCCCGGTTTCTTTGAGCGAACTTATGGTATCTGTGCCGACGATCCCATTGTTCTCAATGATTGAGAAATTAAAATTGTGTCCACCCGATAACCTTTAAAATCAAAACAAAGAGTTTTAAGGACATTACCATGAAAACAATATCGATTGAACTCCCAGAAACAGCTTTTTCTGCACTCAGAAAAAGCCCTGATGAATTTGCTCAAGAAATGCGGATAGCGGCGGCGGTTAAATGGTACGAACTTGGAGAAATTTCTCAAGGGAAAGCCGCAGAAATCGCTGGTTTAAACCGGGCAAAATTTATTGAAGTTCTCTCTCGCTATCAAGTTTCACCCTTTCAATATACACCTCAAGAATTAGCCGAAGAAATTGCCAGTTTTGATGGATAATATCTTCGTTATTAATTAGTAATAAAAGAGGTAAAAATATGGCCAGAATAATCCTAGAAAATCTCCCCGATAACTTAGTTGAGCAGCTCCAAAAACTTGCTCAACAAAACGATCAATCTGTTAACGAACAAATCATCTCTATCTTACAACAAGCCGTAGAGAAACCCCAAACTCCCCTCAAATTTCTTATTTCTCCTGAAATCGATCCTACCTGGGAAGAAAGACGTAAAGCCACTCCAAAAATCCTAGCAGAAATTCGCAGTCGTCGCC
>JBJTFE010000341.1:0-12974 GCA_046093265.1 Phenylobacterium sp.
CCCCCGACCGGGGCCTCGAGGCCGCCCTCGCCGCCGCCTGGGGCGACGACCTCGACGCAGCCCTGGACCCCAGGGCCCCGATCTTCTGGAACGGCGCCTGGACCCGGTCCGCCAGAGGCGCTGCGCCCGGCGGCAGGGCGACCGGGGGAGGGGAGGCGCCGTTCCAGAAGATCGGGGCCCTGGGGTCCAGGGCTGCGTCTAGGTCGTCGCCCAAGGCGGCGGCGAGGGCGGCCTCGAGGCCACGTTCGGGGGTGATGCTGTCGACCGCCGGAGGATAGCCGTCCTCGCTTCGGTCCTGGAGCAGCCGGGCAAGACCCTGGGCCTCGGCCTCCGCAGCGTCGAGCCGGGCGCGCACTTCCCGGGCGGCGTCCTGGGCTTCGCCCTCGGCCGCCGCTGCAGCGGACCTTTCGACCTCGGCGGCCTCCAGGGCCGTGCGGGCCGCGGACAGTTCAGCTTCCGCGGCGGCCAGGGCGTCGGCGGCGGCGCGGGCCTCCGGGCCTTCCGGCCCCCCCAGGGCTTCACGCTCACGGACCGCCTGCTCCAGGGCCCTTCGCGTTCGGGACGCCCGGCTGCGGGCCTCCTCGGTCCGGGTCTCAGCAGCCCGTCGCTGGGCGGCCTCGGCGGCGACCTGGGCGGCCAGGGCCTCCACCTCGCCCTGGAGGCGATTGCGCTCGGTTTCGGCCTGGCGGAGGGCGGCCTCCAGTTCCGGACCTTTGGAGGGGGCCGCAGCAACCTCGCCTTCCAGGCGGGCGATCTCTGCGGCCAGCCGCGTCAGGGCGGCGTCGGCGTCGGCGGCGGCCTGGGTCTCCCGGGCGCGGTCGGCGTCAATCCGGGCGATCTCCGAGGTGATGCGGTGCACCTCCTCGGCCAGGGCCTCGGCCTCGCGTTCCAGCCGGTCCCGGTCGATGGCCAGCTTGTTGAGGATCGCCGTCGCAACCGTCTCGGCCTCCCGAAGCGGGGCCATGGCGGCCTCAGCTTTTGCGGAGCGGGCGCTGGCCCCGGCGGCGGCCCGCGCCGTGTCCTCGACGCCGCGAGCCGCTTCCGCCGCCTCTTCGGACAGCCGTCGGACGGCCTCTCCCGCCTCGGCCCACCGGGCGTGCAGGACGGCGGACTGCAGGGCGCGGATCTCGCCGGACAGGCGCCGATAGCGCTCGGCGTTGCGGGCCTCCCGGCGCAGGCGGTTCAGGGTGCCGTCCAGCTCCCTGGCGATGTCGTTCAGGCGCGACAGGTTGGTTTCCGCCGCCTTCAGCCGCAGCTCCGCTTCATGCCGGCGCGAATGCAGGCCCGAGACCCCGGCGGCCTCTTCCAGGATCATCCGGCGGTTCTGCGGCTTGGCCGCGATCAGTTCGGAGATCTGCCCCTGCCGCACAAGGGCCGGGGAGTTGGACCCGGTCGAGGCGTCCGCGAATAACAACTGAACGTCACGGGCGCGAACCTCGCGGCCGTTGATCCGGTAGGTGGAGCCTTCGCCCCGGTCGATCCGGCGGACCACCTCAAGGATCGGGCTGTCATTGTAGGCCGCCGGCGCCCGCCGCTCGGCGTTGTCGATGGTCAGGACGACTTCGGCGTGGTTGCGGGAGGTCCGTCCGCCGGACCCGGCGAAGATCACGTCGTCCATGCCGCCAGCCCGCATGGCCTTGGCGGAATTGGCCCCCATCACCCAGCGAAGGGCCTCCAGCAGGTTGGACTTTCCGCAGCCGTTCGGACCCACGATGCCCGTGATTCCGGGCTCGATGCGCAGTTCCGTCGCATCGACGAACGACTTGAAGCCGGAGAGCCTGAGTCGTTGGAACTGCACCTGTCCTCCCGGTCCCGCCTACTTCGAGGCGTCTGCGACGGCCTTCTCGAGGGCCTCAAGGGAGATTTCGCCGGACCCTATGGATTTGCCGTTTAAGAAGAAGGCCGGAGTTCCCTTGACGCCGTCCTGCTTCACCGCCCGCTCAACCCGTTCGTTCAGCGCCTTGAGAGCGGCCTCATCGGTGATGCAGGCGTTGAACTGAGCCTCGGTCAGGCCCGCAGACTGGGCGATGCGCAATAAGACGCCGCGCATGTCGCCGGTCTGGAAGATTTCCTGCTGGCTTCGGAAGATGGCGTCCAGGACGGTGAAATAGCGGTCCTTACCGGCGCAGCGGGCGGTCAGGAACCCGGCGGCCGCCAGTTCGTTCGGCGGGGTCAGGAACTCCTTCAGCGTGTAATGCACCTTGCCGGTGTCGATGTACTTCGCCTTGAAGGCGGGGAACACCTCATTGTTAAAGGTCGCGCAGTGCGTACAGCTTGCGGAGGCGTACTCCACCATTTTTAGCGGCGCCTTGGGATCCCCGAGGGTCATGTCGTCTGCTGCCGGGGCGGGGCCGCGGCTGCAGGCCGCCAGCAGAAGGGCGCCGGTCAGAGCGATCAGGGCGAGGGGGCTGAAGCGGGACATGTCGCCTCCGGCGAAGGGGTTGAGGGAAGATTAGAATGCGATTCTCGGTCGTCGGGGACGGTGGGCCAAGGGTCTGTCACGGACTGCCGGGCGGGTTTCTGTGGACGGACCGGCCCAGGGCCACCAGGGCGCGCCGCAGACGATCGGTTCTGGCCGGCTCCGCCTCGAGCGCGAGGTCGGCCTCGACGGCGGCGTCCAGAGGCGGCGGACGGCGCCGACCGGCCAGGCTGGGCGCCTTGACCTGGCGCTCGCGCAGCGGGCCCTGGACCACTCTTAACCGGCCCGCGGCGCCGGCGCCCAGAAAGAGGTTCACCCGATCGAGAATCTCCGAGCTGCGATGCTGGATCAGGGTCGCCACAGGGCCTGAAACCCGGATCTCGAGAACGCCGGGCGAGCCGTCCCGGGGCGAAGACACCTTCACCGGTTCCGTCCGCCGCGCCAAATCCACGCCGACAATCTCCGGCCACCGGGCCTGCAGAGCGCCGGGACCTTGCCCGAAGCGCGCGTCGAGCGACTTCAGAAAGGGTGCAAGGCTGCGCCCCGCCGCCGGCGCCGCCCGCCGCGCAGGGCGGGTGCGCCGGCGCGCAAGGATCTCGGCGGCTTCGGCGGCGGTTGGAAGGCGACGACCCGGCATGATCGGCATCCTAGCCCCTGTCGCAAGGGGCGGGGAGTCCCCTTCCCCGACGCGCGAAAGACGCTAAGTCTGGCCCATGGATTCCCAGCGGCTCAGGCGCAGACTCCTCGACTGGTACCGGGCCGGCGCCCGCGAGCTGCCCTGGCGGCGTCCGCCAGGCTCCACCGCGCCGGTTGATCCCTATCGGGTCTGGCTGTCCGAGGTCATGCTCCAGCAGACCACGGTGGCGCACGCGACTCCCTACTTCCACGCCTTCCTGGCCCGGTGGCCGACGGTAAACGATCTGGCCGACGCCGAAGACGCCGAGGTCATGGCCGCCTGGGCCGGCCTTGGCTACTACGCCCGGGCCCGCAACCTCCTCGCCTGCGCACGGGCTGTGAGAGACCGCTGCGGCGGCCGCTTCCCGGGCGCCGAGGCCGAGCTCCTGAGCCTGCCCGGCGTCGGTCCGTACACGGCGGCCGCGGTCGCGGCCATCGCCTTTGACCAGCCAGCCAACGTGGTCGATGGCAACGTCGAACGGGTCATCTCCCGCCTCTTCGCGGTTGAGGCCCCCCTCCCGGGCGCCCGGCCAGAGCTCCGAAGCCTCGCCGCCGGCCTCGTGGCCCCCGAGGCGCCGGGCGACTGGGCCCAGGCGCTCATGGACCTTGGCGCCACGATCTGCAGGCCGCGCTCTCCCGCCTGCGGGGAATGTCCCCTCAATGTCGACTGCGCGGCCCTTGCATCCGGAGATCCCGGCGCCTGGCCGCGGAAGAGCCCCCGAGCGGCCCGTCCGGCGCGGAGGGGCGTGGTCTTCGTCCTTCAGGGGGAGGGGCGGATCGCTGTTGTCCGCAGACCGCCGCGCGGCCTCCTGGGCGGAATGCTCGGCCTGCCGACCACGGAATGGACGACCGGGGGGCCGGGGGCGGCGGACATCGCCGCATCCGCCCCGGCTGAGCTGCAGTGGCGGGACGCCGGCGCTGTGGACCACATCTTCACGCACTTCAGCCTGACCCTGAGGGTGCTTGTGGCCAAAGGCGAGGCGAGGGATGTCGAATGGCTGGATGAGGCGGCTGCGGGTGACCTTCCCAGCGTCTTTCTCAAGGCGTTCCGACGGGCGCAGGGGATGTCCGGCGCGGGATGAACAGGGCGGTCATCGCAAGGCCCGCCAGGGAAATGCAGATGGCTGACATGGGGATACCCGGCACGCCGAGGGTGGCGAGAGCGAAGCCGCCGACCGCTGATCCCAGGGCCTGGCCCATCGAGTTGACGGATCCGTTCACGGCCATGGCCAGGGGTGCGCCCTGGCTGGTGTGGATGATCCGCGAGGACAGGACCGGCATCAGCGAGAAGAGCGAGGTCGAGGCCACGAAGATCGCCAGGGCCACCAGCACCTGGCTGGGCGGACCGGGCGGCGTGAGGTGGTGAGTGGCGGCGACGTGCAGGCTCATGGCGGTCAATTGACCGAGGAAGCACAGCACCAGCCAGTCCCGGCCCTCGCCCCGGTCGCCCGCCCGTCCCCCCAGGGAAAGGCCGACGATCGAGCCCAGGCCGATGACCATCTGAAAGAGGCCGACGCCCGCCCCTGTGACTCCCGCCCCGACGCGGACCACCGGAGCAATGAAGAGGTTCACGGTCATGTTGGCGGCGTAGGACAGGAAGGTCCCCGCATAGAGCGGAAGGAGGGGCGACAAGGCGAGCCGCCGCGCACCCGCGACGGGCGGCGGTGGCCGGACCGACGGCATGAGGGTCAAGACCCCAAGGAAGGTGACCCCGGTCAGGGTGGAGGCGAGGACAACGGTTGACCGCCACCCGAAATGCGCGCCGACAAAGCTGCCCAGCGGGATGCCGATCACGAAGGCGATGGTCATGCCTCCCATCACCGTCGCCACGGCCGAGCCGCGGCGCTCCGGCGGGACCAGCGCCGCCGCCGCAACGCTTGCCGAAGGCCCTGCTATGGCGGCGGAAAGACCGACAAGGGTGCGCAGGACGAGCAGGGCGTGGAAGTTCGGCGCCGCTGCACAGGCCAGGTTGGCCAGGGCGC
This sequence comes from Phenylobacterium sp., assembly GCA_046093265.1. Taxonomy (GTDB): domain Bacteria; phylum Pseudomonadota; class Alphaproteobacteria; order Caulobacterales; family Caulobacteraceae; genus Phenylobacterium. Next base: position 5,077 of record JBJTFE010000341.1, read on the forward strand.
CGCAACCGAGGGCTGCAGTCAGGAGGACTTTCCGGTCCACCTTGCCCAGCAGCCAGGCGAGGGGCGCCCCAAAGAGAGCGGAAACGAGGACATAGGAGGTCTGGAGCTGGCCTGCGACCGCGGTCGCCACCCCCAAGTCATGGGCCATGGTCTCGAGAACGCCCGCGAAAATGAAGGCGGTCGACCCGAAGGCGAAGGTCGACAGGGTCAGGACCAGTACACGCGGGTTCATGAGGCCAGCTTATCCCGGCCGGCGGTCGCGAAAAGGAAGAACGGTCCGGAGAGGCGCGGGCTCAGCCGGGGAGGCGGCTGCGGACCTGGGCGCGGAGGACGTCGATGGGCGCAAGACCCTTGTCGGTGCGGAAGTGCCAGTAGGTCCAGCCATTGCAGCCCGGCGCCGACTGGACCATGGCCCCCACCTTGTGGATCGAGCCGCTAAGGTCGCCTGTGACGAGCGAGCCGTCGGCCCGCACCCGGGCGGCGCGTTCGCCGCGGGGGCAGTAGAGGACGTCGCCCGGGCGCAGGAGGCCCGCTTCGAGGATCTGGCCGAACGGCACCCGGGGTTCCGCCCGGCGCGAACCCGTGACCTGGAGGTCCTCGGGCGCCACGGGCTGGACTCGGGCGATGCGTTCCCGGGCCAGTTCGACATACTCGGTCTCGCGCTCGACGCCGATGTAGCGGCGACCCAGGCGACGGGCGGCGGCGCCCGTTGTGCCGGTCCCGAAGAAGGGGTCGAGGACGATGTCGCCCGGCCGCGTCGAGGCCAGCAGGACCCGGTGCAGCAGGGCCTCGGGCTTCTGGGTCGGATGGGCCTTGGCCCCCGTCTCGTCCTTCAGGCGCTCTTCGCCCGTGCAGAGGGGGAAGGTCCAGTCCGAGCGCATCTGGAGCTCGTCGTTGGCCATCTTCATGGCGTCGTAGTTGAAGGTATAGCGCCTGGCCCCGCGCCCCTTGGCCGCCCAGATCAGGGTTTCGTGGGCGTTGGTGAAGCGCGCGCCCTTGAAGTTCGGCATGGGGTTGGTCTTGCGCCAGACCACGTCGTTGAGGATCCAGAACCCGAGATCCTGGAGGATCGTCCCGACCCGAAAGATGTTGTGATAGCTGCCGATCACCCAGATGGCGCCGTCGTCCTTGAGGACCCTTCGGCACTCGGCCAGCCAGGCCCGGGTGAAGGCGTCATAGGCGGCGAAGCTCTCAAACTGGTCCCAGTGGTCGTCGACGGCGTCGACGCGGGAATTGTCCGGGCGCAGCAGGTCGCCGCCCAACTGCAGGTTGTAGGGAGGATCTGCAAAGACCAGGTCCACCGAACGGCCGGGCAGGCCGCGGAGGACGTCGATGCAATCGCCCTGGATGATAGTGTCGGGGGTCACGCCCAGTCCTTAGCCCGCGAAATCCGGAAGGGGAATCCTCGCCGCCTGTGGTTTAGGCTCCGTTTCCAAACAGGGTGAACGGAAGGTTAACCCGTTGATTCCAATAGGGCTTGGATGGGAGCGAAGGAGCGGCGATGCGCCGGACACGGGCCCAGCCGGCGCAGGGCCTCCACATGGCGCGGCGCATGATAGCCCTTGTGGGCCGCGAAGCCGTACTCGGGCCATTCACGATCCAGGTCCGCCATGACCCGATCCCGGGCTGTCTTGGCCAGGATCGAGGCGGCGGCGATGGAGACGGAAAGACTGTCGCCCCTGACCACGGTCCGGACCGGCGCAGGCAGGACGAAACGGTAGGATCCATCCACCAGTATGAAGGCCGGACGCAGCGAAAGGGCCTCCACCGCGCGGCGCATGGCCAGCCCCGTGGCGTGCAGGATGTTCAGGTCGTCGATTTCCTCAACGCTTGCGAAGCCGACAGCCCAGGCGACTGCGGCGGCCTTGATCTCGGGCTCCAGGGCGTCGCGCCGGCGTTCGGTCAGCGCCTTTGAGTCGTCGAGCCCCGGCGGAATCCGGTCCGGGTCGAGAATGACGGCGGCGGCGCTGACGGGCCCGGCCCAGGGGCCGCGACCCGCCTCGTCCACCCCGCAGACGGGCGCCGGGGAGGCCGCCTCCAGGGCGCAGTCCGGCCCCCCGGCGCGCCGGGTCACCCCCCCATCTCCAGGACAGCGGCGTGACGGTGGCAGGACACCAGATGGTCGTTCACCAACCCCACCGCCTGCATGAACGCGTAGACGATGACCGGGCCGACAAAGCGGAAACCGCGCGCCTTGAGGGCGGCGGAGATCTCCCGGCTGAGCGGCGTGTCGGCGGGCACGTCCTGGAGACGCTCGGAGAAGGTCTGGATGGGCCGCCCGCCGGCGAAGTCCCAAAGAAAGTCCGCGAAGTCCACGCCGGCTTCCCGCATGTCGAGGAAGACCCGGGCGCCCGCGATAGCGGCGTCGATCTTGGCCGCGGAGCGGACGATTCCGGCGTCGGCCAGCAGCCGGGCGCGGTCCGCCTCGCCGAAGCGGGCTACGGCTTCGGGGTCAAAGCCGGCGAAGGCGGCGCGGAAGGCCTCTCGCTTGCGCAGGATGGTGATCCAGGCCAGCCCGGCCTGGAAGCCGTCCAGCACGAGCTTCTCCCAGAGGGCCGCGGGGTCGCGCTCGGGCACGCCCCACTCCTGGTCGTGATAGGCTTCGTACAGCGGGTCCCCCGCCATGCCGCGCCAGCTGCAGCGAATCAGGCCGTCGCTCATGGCAACGAGCGTTGCAGGCTAGGTCTCATCCCGGCAAGGGAGGCTCGGCCGACACGGTTCGTCCCTCCGCGGTCAGGGCGCCGCCGAGCCGGTCCAGCCTCAACAGCGCCAAGGCCATACCGTCGACGCCAGACCGCACCTCGCCGGCCCGCAGGTCGCCGTTCAGGACCTCCGAGCCTCTGGCCGGCGGGGGGCCCTCGAAGCGGATGGGAACCAGGCGGGTCTTTACCTGGCCGCGCCGCTTCATGCGCGAGGTCGTCTCCTGACCGACAAAGCAGCCCTTGGCGAAATCGATCCCGCCGACCTGGTCGAAGTTGAGCTCCACGGGATAGTCCCGGTCGAAGTCGAAGTCGTCGGAATCGCCCACCCCGAAGGCGAGCCGCCGCCGCCGCCAGTCTTCCGGAACGCCTGTCTCGGCAGGGGGGTCCGCAGGCCCCCAGGCGCGCCAGGCCAAGCCTTCCCGACGGGGATCGGCGACCCAGCCCGGTCCAGGCGCATCCGGCCAGCACGCCCAGATCTCTGTCTCCAGGGACCGAAGCTCGACCCTCGCCCGCAGTCGGTACATCCCAAGACGGACGAGAAGGTCGTCCCGCCGGTCCGCCGCCACGTCCAGCCAGACCGCGTCCGGCCGGCCTACGATGAAGAGGTCGAAGAGGAGGCGCCCCTGGGGCGTCAGCAGGGCGCCGTAGCGCGCCTCCCCGGGAGACAGGTCCTCTACGGATTGGCTCAGCAGGCCCTGCAGGAAGGCGACCCGGTCCTCGCCGGACACTTTCACCAAGGCGCGGTCGGTCAGACGGACGCAGATTGTCATAACGGAAACCTTCCGGCGGCTGGAGCCTAACCTAGGGTCCGATTATGTATCTGCAATGCCAGACGCACCCTTCCCGATTCTGTTCATAACCGCCACGCGGATCGGAGACGCCGTCCTGTCTTCGGGACTCGTCCGTCGACTTTCCGAGCAGGTTCCCGGTGCGCGCTTCACCATCGTCGCCGGGCCGGCGGCCGCACCTCTGTTCGAAGATGTCCCCGGGCTCGACGCCCTCATCCCGTTCCCGAAGTCGCAAGCCGGAATGCACTGGATCCGGCTCTGGAACCGGGTGCGAGGAAGGTCGTGGGGCCTGGTGGTCGACCTGCGCGGTTCGGGCATCAGCGGCTTTCTCAGGCGAGGTCGCCGGGCGGTCTACAGCCGCAGCGTCGGTCCCCCCGTCCACAAGGTGATCGAAGCGGCGCGGGTTCTGGGCATGGAGGAGGATCCGCCTTCGCCCTTCATCTACGTCGGCGAGGCTGCAGCTCTGCAGGCCGCCGCCCGAGTGGCGGGCGAGGGACCAATCCTCGCGCTCGGACCGGCGGCCAACTGGGTGGGCAAGACCTGGCCGCTTGAACGCTTTGTTCGGGTCGCCCTCGAGCTCCTCGGGCCGGGCGGCCCACTTGCCGGCGGCCGTCTCCTCGTCGCCGGAGCGGCGAATGACGCCGCGGTGCTGCCAGCTCTGCGCGCCGCTGTCCCCCGGGAGCGCTTCATAGATCTGGTGGGGCGGGTGGATCTGGTCACCTTGCACTCCGCCCTTGCATCCGCCCGCCTGTTCATCGGCAACGACTCCGGGCTGATGCACCTGGCGGCGGCCGCGGGGGCGCCCACGCTCGGCCTCTTCGGGCCTTCGGACGAGAGACTTTACGCCCCGTGGGGAGAAAAATGCCGAGCGCTCAGGGGCCCTCGGACCCTCGACCAGATCCGGACGCTGGATCCGGACCTCTCGCAGGCCATCTGCCACATGATGGATCTGTCCGTGGAAAGCGTCGTGGCCGGCGCCCGTCAACTGATCGACGAGACCCGGGACCCGGCCGACTGAGAACTGGTTCGTCCAGGCCTGAAGGTATTGTCGGGCGCGCAGCCTGACCTGCGGGCGTTGCCTCGGGCGGGTCGAGACCCTACGTTCCGCGGATTGCGCCCTCGGGCGACTGAAACAATTGACCTGGAGGGCACCAATGCTGGGCAGAATGCAGGAGTGGCCGCTGACCGTTGACCGGATTCTGGATCACGCCAAGGCTTGGCACGGAGACCGCGAGATCGTTACTCGATCCGTAGAAGGCCCCATCGTCCGGACCACCTACGCCGAGGTCCACAGCCGGGCGAAGCGCTGCTCAAACGCTCTCAAGGCCCTGGGCGTGCAGGCCGCCGACCGGGTCGCCACCCTGGCCTGGAACTCCGCCCGGCACCTGGAGGCCTGGTATGGCATCATGGGCATTGGCGCGGTCTGCCACACTCTGAACCCGCGCCTCTTCTCCGAGCAGCTGATCTACATCATCAATCACGCGGAGGACCGGGTCATCTTCACGGACCTGACCTTCCTGCCGATCCTCGCCCAGATCCGGGAACACATCCCCACGGTGAAGCATATCGTGGTGCTGACGGACGAAGCGCACCTGCCCGACCAGCTGCCGGGCGCCCTGGCCTATGAGAGCCTCATCGCCGGTCACTCCGACGACTGCGCCTGGGGCGGCTTCGACGAGAACACGCCGGCGGGCCTCTGCTACACCTCCGGCACCACCGGCAACCCGAAGGGGGTCCTCTACACCCACCGCTCGAACTTCCTGCACACCCTGGTTACGGCCAGCGCCGACGTGCTGGGGGTCGGAGGCCGGGACACCATCCTGCCCATCGTGCCGATGTTCCACGCCAACGCCTGGGGGATCGCCTTCTCCGCGCCGGCCGTGGGCGCCAAACTCGTCATGCCCGGCCCGAAGCTGGACGGCGCCTCGGTGCATGAGCTTATCGAGACCGAAGGCGTCACCTTCTCCGCCGCTGTGCCTACCGTCTGGCAGATGCTGCTGGCCCACCTGCGCGAGACCGGAGGCAAGCTGACGACGCTGAAGCGCGTTGCGATCGGTGGCTCGGCCGTGCCGGAAGCGATCGTCCGCGGCTTCCGGGACGAGTATGGCGTCGACGTCACGCATGCCTGGGGGATGACTGAGACCTCCCCCCTCGGCACCATCGCGAGTCCCTCGTACAAGGTCGCCGAGATGGATGAGGAGACTCAGCTTCGCTTCAAGCTGAAGCAGGGCCGTCCGCCCCTGGGGATCGACCTCAGGTTGCTGGACGATAAGGACAAGATGCTTCCCCGAGACGGGCAGACCTTCGGGCGCCTGATGGTGAAGGGTCCCTTTGTCGTCGGCCAGTACTTTAGGGGCGATGGCGGCGAGATCCTCGATTCCGAGGGCTTCTTCGACACCGGCGACGTCGCGACCATCGACGAGTACGGCTACATGCAGATCACAGACCGGGCCAAGGATGTCATCAAGTCCGGCGGCGAGTGGATCAGCTCCATCGAGATCGAGAACATCGCCGCAGGCCATCCCAAGGCCGAGCTGGCGGCGGTGATCGGCGTGGCCCATCCCAAGTGGGACGAACGGCCACTCCTGCTGGTCAAGCTGCGCCCCGGCGAGTCCGGGACCAGGGAGGAGTTCCTGAAGTTCCTGGACGGCAAGATCGCAAAGTGGTGGACGCCCGATGATGTCGTCTTCGTGGATGACATCCCCCTCGGCGCCACCGGCAAGATCGACAAGAAGATCCTGCGGCAGCGCATGACCGACTACGCCCTGCCGACGGCGGGCTGAAGCCTCGGCCCGGCGGCGCGGCCTTGACCTTGATCAAGGCGGCGTCCGCTGTGGCGCGGAGGATGAGGGCCTCATCAGGAGGTTCACATGCCCCATCTTCCCCCCGCCGAGCAGGCCTATCTGCTCACCGCCCTCTGCGCCTTCGCTGTCTTCATCCTGGCGCTGGGCGGCGTCTCGACCCGCATCATGCTGGGTCGCAAGGACTCGCCGTCCAAGCCGTGAGCGTCAGGGACGCCGGTAGGTCGCGCCCGGTCCGGGCTCCCCGTCACAGGTCAGGACGCCCCGGCGGACCAGGTCGATCGCGTGCCCCAGCAGGGAGTTCGCGGCGGCGGGGTACAGGCGTTTGTCGACTGCGGCATACAGTTCGGGCACCATGTCCGCGATCCGCCCCACCCCCTTGTCGACGCAGGCCAGGAACTGGGCCTCGCGGGCGCGGCGGTGCGCCGCATACGCAGCAATGAAGGGCGCAACCTCCGTGATCGGCGGCCCGTGCGTGGGCCAGAGCACGTCGAACTTCCGGTCCGCCACCTTCTGAAGGCTCTCCATGTAGGCGGTCATGTCGCCCCCAGGCGGGGAAACCACTGTCGTCGACCACCCCATGATGTGGTCCCCGGAAAACAGGGCGTTCTCCTCGAGCAGGGCGAAGCAGATGTGGTTCAGGGTGTGGCCAGGCGTCGCTACAGCCTCGAGAGTCCAGCCCGGACCCCGGATAACCTCGCCGCCGCGAATGACGATTTCCGGGTGGAAGGCCTCATCCTCGTCCGCCTCCACCACGACGCCGTCCGCCGCGCCGATCCGGGATGGCGGGCAGCCATGAATGCGGGCCCCGGTTCTCGCCTTCAACGGGGCGGCGAGGGGCGAGTGGTCCGCGTGGTGGTGGGTGATCAGGATGTCGGTGATGGTCTCGCCCCGAGTGGCGGCCAGAATGGCGTCCAGGTGGTCGTCCATGTCGGGGCCGGGATCGACGACGGCCACCTCGCCCCGGCCGACAATGTAGGTTCCCGTACCGAGGAAGGTGAACGGTCCGGGATTGTTCGCCACCACCCTGCGGATGAGGGGTGAAACCACGTCGCAGGCGCCGTACTCGAAGGTGATGTCCTTGACGAAGGGGATCATGTCCGGGCTCACATCGGCCGGGGCAGGACGGCGGACAGGTCGTAGCCGGCGGCTGCGGCCAGGGCGACCAGGGCCTTACGGTCATGATCGCCGGCGCGCAGCGCCCCCAGAGTCCAGGCCGTGATTGAGCGGGTCCCCGAGCGGCAATAGGCCAGAACCGGCCCGGGGGCGCCGGAGACGGCGGCGAAGACGGCGTCAGCCGTGGCGGCGTCCGGCATGCCTGCGAAGGGGATGTGAACGAAATCCAGACCCGCAGCCTGGGCCGCAGCCTTCATCTCTGCACTTGACGCCTGACCCGGACCCTCGCCGTCGGGACGATTGCAGACCACACGCACGAAGCCCTGCGAGGCGGCTGCGGCCAGGTCGCCCGGCCCCAGCTGTGGCGAGACGGACAGGCGTTCGGTGACGCGATGGAACTCGGGCATGGCGGCTTCCTCAGGTCGACCCGCCGCAGGGTGCGGGCGGGTGCGTTGACATCATCGGGGGGGGATGGAAGTTTCGCAATCGTC
>JBJTFE010000342.1:0-13440 GCA_046093265.1 Phenylobacterium sp.
TGGGTCGGCGGACGGTTTTCCCTCTGGTCCGCCGTCGGCCTGTCCTGCGCCATCGCCCTGGGGCCCGAGGCCTTCCGCGACCTGCTGCGCGGCGCGGCGGAGATGGACGCCCACTTCCTCGGGACGCCCCCGGAACGGAACCTCCCGGTGGTCCTGGCCCTGTCCCACGTCCTCAACCGCGACCTCCTCGGCCGGCCCGCCCGGGCGGTGGTTCCCTACGCCCGCCGGCTGAGGCTCCTGCCCGCCTTCCTCCAGCAGCTGGAGATGGAATCGAACGGCAAGCGCACCGGACGCGACGGCCGACCCGTCCCGAGGCCCACCGCCGGGGTGGTCTTCGGGGACGCCGGCACCAACGGCCAGCACGCCTTCTTCCAGGCCCTGCACCAGGGAACGGACGTCATCCCCCTGGATATCCTCGCCGTGCACCAGCCGGTGGAGGGTGATCCCGCCGCCCATCGCGCCCTGCTGGCCAACGCCATCGCCCAGGCCGAGGCCCTGATGGCGGGCCGGACCGAGGCCGAGGCCCTCGCGGCGGCCGGGGGCGACCCGGTCCTCGCCGCCCAGAAGGCGTTTCCCGGCGACCGGCCCTCAGGCTTCCTGCTGCTGGACCGGTTGGATCCGGCCGCCATCGGCGCCCTGCTCGCTCTCTTCGAGCACAAGGTCTTCGTCGAGGGGGTCCTTTGGGGGATCAACAGTTTCGACCAGTGGGGCGTGGAGCTGGGCAAGGCCCTGGCCGCCCGCATCCTGCCCGAGCTCGAGGGCGCGGCGCCCCAGGGCCCGCACGATGCCTCCACCGCCGCCCTTATCGCCCGCCTGCGCCAGACCTGACCCGTGCAACGGGTTTACGCGTCCCGCCCCTCCGCTAGAGTGAAGGGAGGGGAGCCGAGAGCGCTCCCGCAGGAGGAGACTCGGGCAAGATGTATCTCGCCGACCATGCGCGCCTGACCCCTGACAAGCCGGCCCTGATCTCGGCCGACACCGGCAGGGTCGTGACCTTCGCCCAGCTGGACGAGCGCTCCCTGCGGATGGCCAACCTGTTCCGCGAGCGGGGTCTGAAGCGCGGCGACCACGTCGCCCTTCTGATGGAAAACAACCTCGCCTTCATGGACGCGGTCTGGGCCTGCTTCCGCTCCGGCCTCTACATCACCTCCATCAACCGATACCTGCCGCCGGACGAGGCCGCCTACATCATCAACGACTGCGGCGCGAAGGTCCTGATCAGTTCCTTCGCCAAGCGCGAGACCTGCGAGGGCCTGGCCGACCTGATCCCGGCCTGCCCGATCCGCCTCATGGCCGACGGCGTCATTCCCGGGTGGGAATCGTATGAGGCGGCGCGCGACGGCGCCTCTCCCGCCCCCCTCGACCGGGAGTGGATGGGCGATTCCATGCTCTACAGCTCGGGCACCACAGGCCGGCCCAAGGGCATACTCCGCCCCCTGCCCGAGGTGAGCCCCGCCGACGCCTTCGCCCTGCGCCAGCAGGCCAACCGCTACGAATTCGGTCCGGACACGGTCTACCTGTCCCCCGCGCCCCTCTATCACGCCGCGCCCCTGGCCTATGTGGTGACGGTCCAGTCCTTCGGCGGGACGGTGGTGATGATGGAGCGCTTCGACGCCGAGCGGTCGCTGGAGCTGATCCAGGACTACCGCGTCACCCACTCCCAATGGGTGCCCACCATGTTCGTGCGCATGCTGAAGCTGCCTGAGGAGGTCCGCAGGGCCTTCGACGTCTCCAGCCTGCGCGTCGCCATCCACGCCGCCGCCCCCTGCCCGGTGGAGGTCAAGCGGCAGATGATCGAATGGTGGGGGCCGGTCCTCTACGAGTATTACGCGGGCACCGAGGGCTCAGGCTCGACCTTCATCGACAGCCAGGACTGGCTGAAGCACCCGGGCTCCGTGGGTCGGGCCGCCGTCGGCGTCCTTCACGTCTGCGACGAGGAGGGGACCGAGCTTCCGCCCGGCGAGACAGGGCTGATCTATTTCGAGCGCGAAATCCCGACCTTCGAGTACCACAACGACCCGGAGAAGACCCGCACCTCCCGGCACCCTAAGCATCCCAACTGGAACGCCCTGGGCGATGTCGGCTACCTGGACGAGGAGGGCTACCTCTACCTCACCGACCGCAAGGCCTTCATGATCATCTCGGGCGGGGTGAACATCTATCCCCAGGCCATCGAGGACGCCCTGATCACCCAACCCAAGGTCGCCGATGTGGCGGTGTTCGGCGTGCCTGACCCGGAAATGGGCGAGGCGGTCAAGGCGGTGATCGAGCCCGCCCCTGGCGTCGCCCCCGACGAGGACCTCGCTGCGGAACTGATGCACTACGCCCGCGAGCACCTGGCCCACTACATGGCCCCGCGCTCCATCGACTTCATCGAGGAAATGCCGCGCCTGCCGACCGGCAAGCTCTACAAGCGCATCCTCCGCGACGCCTACTGGCAGGGCGACCGCAAGATCTGACAAGGACGGGAAGGAAGACCATGCAGGACCTCGCGGGAAAGACCGCCTTCATCACCGGCGGGGCCTCGGGCCTGGGCCTGGCAATGGCCCACGCCTTCGGCGCCGCCGGCATGAACGTCATGCTCGCCGACATCGAGACCGAGCCCCTGGCGCGGGCGGTGGCTGAGCTGGAGGCCCGGCAGGTCCGCGTCGCCGCCGTCCAGTGCGACGTCACCGACCGCTCGGCCCTGGTCGCCGCGGCGCGCGAGACCGTCGCCGCCTTCGGCAAGGTCCATGTCCTGTGCAACAACGCCGGCGTCGGCGCGGGCGGCCCCGCGGACGAGATGAAGCCCGCCGACTGGGACTGGACCTTCCAGGTCAACCTGATGGGCGTGATCTACGGCTTCGAGGCCTTCCTGCCGCACATCCGCGCCCACGGCGAGGGCGGCGCCATCATCAACACCGCCTCCATGGCCGGCCATATGTCGCCCCCGGGCATGGAGGCCTACAGCGCCTCCAAGTTCGCCGTCGTGGCCCTCACCGAGGGCTGGGCGGCCCAGCTGGCGCCCGAGAACATCCAGGTGCAGGTCCTCTGCCCGGGCTTCGTGCGCACCCGGATCAACCAGTCCGGCCGCAACCGCCCGGCCAGGTTCGGCGGGCCCCAGGTGCGCGAGATCGTGCCGGACGACCGGGTGGCCAACGGGATCGACCCCGCCCGGGTCGGGGCCCGGGTGCTGGAGGCCCTGCAGGCGAACGACCTCTACATCTTCACCCATCCCGACATGCGGCCCTTCGTCCAGATGCGCTTCCAGCGGATCATGGAGGGGTTCGACTCCGCCGACCGCAGCCAGGCGCTCGCGGGCATGGACTACCGCACCCCGGACCTCGACCTCCTGCCCTGAGGCCCCTCGCGAACCGGGCTGGGCCGGGGCCGGGACTGGACGTCCGCACGCCTTTGGGCTAGGGACCCGACCCATGTTCCGTCAGGTTCACCATCACGGCCTCCACCATCCGACCTGCGAAAGCGGGAGCGGGCGGCTGCGTTCGGCCTGATCGAACCTCCGGCGCCGGCCCCCGCGCAATGCGGACGGGGCCGGCCGGCGGCTCCGTCCCTGGCCAACCAAGGGATAGGACCATGAGCACCCCTGACACATCGACAGACCCACTGGCGGCGTCCCGCCCGGAGGCCCGCGCGCCGCGTGGATTCGTTGATCGCCGCGCCCGCGACCTGGCCGCCGAGCGCCGGATCCTCGTCCGCGTCTCCGAGGTCTATGAGCGCTATGGGTTCGAGGCCCTCGACACCGGCGCCCTCGAGTACGCCGACGCCCTGGGCAAGTTCCTGCCGGACGCCGACCGTCCCAACGAAGGCGTCTTCGCCCTGCAAGACGACGACGACCAGTGGATGGCCCTGCGCTACGACCTCACCGCGCCCCTGGCCCGGTTCGTGGCCCAGAACCGCGAGGGCCTGACCCGGCCCTTCCGCCGCTACGCCTACGGCCCGGTCTGGCGCAACGAGAAGCCTGGCCCCGGCCGCTTCCGCGAGTTCACCCAGTGCGACGCCGACACGGTGGGCTCGGCCCGGCCCGAGGCCGACGCCGAGATCATCGCCATGGCCGCCGAGGGCCTGGCCGCCGCCGGCCTGCCCGAGGGCGGCTACGTCCTGCGGATCAACAACCGTCGCCTGCTGAACGGCCTCCTCGACCGGGCCGGCGTTGCGGACGAGAACCAGAAGCTGGCCGTGCTGCGGGCCGTCGACAAGCTGGACCGCCTGGGCCCCGAGGGCGTCCGCCTCCTCCTCGGCGAGGGCCGGAAGGACGAATCGGGCGCCTTCACCCGGGGGGCGGGGCTCACCGCCGCGGCGGCGGAGTCCGTTCTGGCCTTCACCGCCGCGGGCGCTGGCGACCGGGCCGAGACCCTCCGCCGGATCGCCGAGTTCATCGGCGGCTCCGCGGAAGGCGACGCGGGGCTCGAAGAGCTGGCGGGCATCGACCGCGCGCTCGCGGGGATGGGGGTCGGCGCCGACCGCGCGGTCTTCGACCCGTCCGTCGTGCGGGGGCTGGAGTACTACACCGGCGCCGTCTTCGAGGCCGAGCTGCGGCTCGAGACCCTGGACGAGAAGGGCCAGCCCGCCCGCTTCGGCTCGGTGGGCGGCGGCGGCCGGTACGACGACCTCATCGCCCGCTTCACGGGCGAGCGGACCCCGGCCACCGGCTTTTCCTTCGGGGTCTCGCGCCTGGCCGCCGCCCTGCGCGCCGCGGGCCAGGACCTGGGCCGGGAGGCGAGGGGACCCGTCGTGGTCATCGCCTTCTCGCCCGACGACATGGCCGCCTACTTCGCCGTGGCCGCCGAGTTGCGGGCCGCCGGCGTCGCCGCCGAGGTCTATCTCGGCGCCTCCGGCATAAAGGCCCAGATGAAGTACGCCGACCGCCGGCTTTCCCCGGCCGCCGTCATCCTGGGCGGCGACGAGATCTCCGCCGGCACGGTCACCGTGAAGGACCTGGACCTCGGCCGTGCCCTGGCCTCCGACGTCTCCGACAACGCCGCCTGGCGGGCCGATCGGCCCGGCCAGCAGACCGTTCCCCGCGACCAGCTGGTCGGCGTGGTCCGGCGGATCCTGGGAGACGCGTGATGACACCCGTCGCCCTGCAGTCCGATCCCCGCCTTGAAGCCATCCGCGCGCCCTTCCGCGAAACAGGCGCGGCCTGGGTGCAGCCGCCGGTTCTCCAGCCCCTGTCCCTGGTCCTGGACCTGGCCGGTGAAGCCCTGCGATCGCGGCTCTTCGTCCTCCAGGCGGCGGGCGGGGAAGAGGTCTGCCTGCGGCCCGACTTCACGACCCCCGTCGCCCGCCTGCACCTCGCGTCCGGGGCGGCCTCAGGCGACTATGCCTACGAGGGGCTGGTCTTTCGCGCCTCTGCGGACGAGGCCGAGGAAATCCTCCAGGTCGGGATCGAGCGCTTCGCGCCTGACACGGACGCCGACCGACGCGCGGAGGCCGACGCCGGTCTCGTGGACCTGGTCTGGCGCGCCGCCCGGGCGGGCGGTCGGTCGGATCTGTCTCTCCGTCTCGGGGACGCCGGTCTCTTCCCGGCCTTCGTCGATACCCTTGGCCTGAACGCTGTCCTCGCCTCGCGCCTTGTCCGCGCCGCCGCGCGCCCCAGTCGGCTGGCCGCGGAGCTTTCCCGCGGGGCCGGCGGGGTCATGGAGGCCGCGGAGGGTGAGGTCATCGCCCGCAGGCTGGGCGCGCTTCCCCCTGACGAGGCGGCGGCGCTGCTGGAAGAGATCTGGTCGCTCGCCGGCATTACCCCTGTCGGTGGTCGCAGCGCCGCGGAGATCGCCGGGCGTCTGGTGCGCCGTTCGGAGGCGGCCCGTGCACCCGCCCTGTCGCCGGCGCAGGCTGAGGCGGTCCGCGCCTTTCTGGCTGTCCGCGAGACGCCGCGGAGGGCGCTCGCCATACTCCGGGACCTGGCCTCCCCGGGTTCCGCCCTCAGGAGCCGGATCGAGGGCTGGGCGGCACGTCTCGACCGGATCGAAGCGGTCTCGGCCGGCTCTGCGCCGGCGGTCTTCGAGGCCGCCCCCAGGGGCGATTTCGCCTACTACGACGGACTTGTCGTCGAAGTCCTGTCGGAGGGCCTGGGCCCGGATCGCCCCGTTGCGGCGGGAGGGCGCTATGACGGCCTGCCAGCCAGGCTTGCCGGCTCCGGAAGCCCCGGCGGATCGGCCCTCGGGGGCATGGTGCTTCCCGGGCGCGCCCTTGCGGAGGCGGGACAATGAGCGAAGCCCTGACCCTGGCCATTCCCTCCAAGGGGCGGCTGAAGGAACAGGTCGAGGCCTGGCTGCAGGACTGCGGGCTGGGCCTGGCCATGAGCGGCGGCGACCGCGGGTATCGCGCCCGGCTTCGCGGGGTGGACGGGGTTCAGGTCCGCCTCCTTTCGGCGGGCGACATCGCAGCCGCCGTCGTCTCAGGCGAGGTCCATCTCGGGATCACCGGAGAGGATCTGCTCCGCGAGCAGGGCGCGGAGGCCGCCGCCTCCGCCCTCCTGCTCCGCGCCCTGGGCTTTGGCCGCGCCGACCTGGTGGTCGCTGTCCCGAAGAGCTGGCTGGACGTCGTCTCCCTTGCGGACCTCGAGGAGGTGGCGCACGAGCGGCTCGCCCGCACCGGCGCCGGCTCAGGGTGGCGACCAAGTACGTGGTCCAGACCCGGGAGTTCTTCGCCCGGCATGGTGTCGCGGACTACCGGATCGTCGAATCGGGCGGGGCGACGGAAGGTGCGCCGGCGACCGGCGCTGCGGATATCGTGGTCGACATCACCACCACCGGGGCGACGCTGCAGGCCAACGACCTGAAGATCCTTGACGACGGGGTCATCCTGAAGAGTCAGGCTCAGCTCGCCGCCGGCCTCCGCGCGGAATGGACCGCCGGGGGACTTGCGGCTGCGGAGTCCCTGCTCAGGATTCTGGAAGCCCGGGCGGCGGCCCACGCCTCGTCCACCCTGATCTGGCCGGGCGGCGACGCGGATCCAATCCTGCCGGAACTGGAAGCCCTGGGCGCGGTGAAGCGACCCAATGGCCTGCTGGCGCCGGTCGACCTGGTGGCCCGGGTGGCCGCACGGCTCACGGCGGCGGGGCGGGGCCCGGTCACCGCTTCGCGTCCGGACTTCGTCTTCGAGACCGCCTGCCCGCCCGTCGATCGCCTGTGCGCCGCCCTGGGCAGAAGTTGACGAAAATGTCAGAAAATCAGAGGCATCAGGAAGAGTGGACGCGTCGTCGAGCCAACTGTTGACAGGGCGGCGGATTTGCCGTCAAGGTTCTCCCTGCGAGAGATATGGCGGCTAGTGAACCACTGATCTCCGGCGTTTCGGGGAGGAAACGCCCTCTTAGGATCCAGGGCCTGAGGCCCAGGCAACCCGCCGCGAGGCGGGTTGTTTTTTGCCCCGGACCCGTACTTTGACAAGACCGTCAGTTTTGTTTCGCGCTTGCCATGACCCGACCTGACGTCCTGATCGCCGGCGCCGGGCCGGCGGGCCTGATGGCCGCCGAGGTCCTTGCCCGTGGAGGCGCCCAGGTCGTGGTGCATGAGCGCATGCCCAGTCCGGCCCGCCGCCTGCTTATGGCTGGCCGGGGCGGCCTCAACCTGACCCACGCCGAGCCCCTGGAAGACATGGTCGGGCGCTATGGCTCCCAAGCTGGCCGACTTGGCCCCCTTCTCGAAGCCTACCCGCCAGCCGCCCTGCGCGATTGGGCCGCCGGGCTGGGCCAGGAGACCTTCGTCGGCTCCAGCCGCCGGGTCTTCCCCCGGAGCCTGAAGGCCTCGCCCCTGGTCCGGGCCTGGCTGGCGCGACTGGCCGGCCTGGGCGTCGAACTGAGGCTCCGGTCGACCTGGACGGGGTGGGATGCGCAGGGCCGCCCCCGGTTTCAGGACGCCGAAGGCGCCGAGGCCGCCTGGCCCGCAGACGCCCTGCTCCTCGCCCTGGGCGGCGCCAGCTGGCCCCGTCTGGGTGCGGATGGGGGCTGGACCCGGCGCCTGGCCGACGCCGGGGCGCCTCCTGCGGCCTTCCGCCCCGCCAACTGCGGGTTCATCGCCGACGTCTCGCCGGCGTTCGCCGACCGGTTCGCCGGGACACCGCTCAAGGCCGTGGCCCTTCGCTTCGGCGACGCCGTCGTCCGCGGCGAACTGTTGCTGACCCGCCAGGGCCTTGAAGGCGGGGCGGTCTACGCCCTGTCGGCGCGCCTGAGGGACGCCATCGAGGCAAGCGGCGAGGCGCGGGTTACGATCGACCTGCGACCCGACCAGCCCGCCGCCGAGCTCGCCGCCAGACTTGCCCGGCAGGACCCCAAGGCGAGCGTTTCGACCCGTCTGCGCAAGGCCATGTCGCTCTCGCCGGCGGCCATCGCCCTCGTGCGCGAGGCGGGCCCGCCCCCGGCGGATCCCGTGGCCCTGGCCCGCCGGATCAAGTCTGTGCCTGTCCGCCTTGTGGCGACCTCCGGTCTTGAGCGGGCCATTTCGACGGCGGGTGGTGTCCGGTTCGAAGACCTTGACCCCGGCCTCCAGCTTCGGTCGAGACCCGGGGTTTGGGTCGCCGGAGAGATGATCGACTGGGAAGCGCCGACCGGGGGCTATCTCCTGCAGGCCGTCTTCGCCACCGGCGTCCACGCCGCCCGGAACATTCTCGAGCGGTCTGGCTGACGCGTCACCAGATCCGGGCCCGTTGGTCTGCAGGCAGGTGCATGGGGTCCCCCGGCTTGACCTCGAAGGCCTCGTGGAAGGCGTCGATGTTCCGGACCGGCAGGTTCACGCGCGCATGGGGCGGCGAATGCGGCCCGGTGGTCAACTGTTGGCGCGCGCGGTCATCGCGCAGCTTGGTCCTCCACACCTGGGCCCAGCCGTAGAACACCCTCTGGTCGCCCGTCAGACCGTCGATCACCGGTGCTGGGCCCCCCTTCAGGGAGGCGCGGTAGCCGTCAAGCGCCAGCAGGATGCCCCCGAGGTCTGCGATGTTCTCGCCCATGGTGAGGTCGCCCTTGATGAAGACGCCGGGCAGGGCCTCGAAGGCCGAGTACTGAGCGCCGAGCTTCGCCGACTCGGCCTTGAAGCGGGCCGCGTCCTCCGGCGTCCACCAGTCGTTCAGGCGACCGTCGCCGTCGGACTTGCGGCCCTGATCATCGAAACCGTGGGTGATCTCGTGTCCGATCACCCCGCCGATCGCTCCGTAGTTGATCGCCATGTCGCCCTTGGGATCGAAGAAGGGCGGTTGCAGGATGCCGGCGGGAAAGACGATCACATTGCGGGTCGAGGAGTAGTAGGCGTTCACCGTCGCCGGGGTCATGGACCACTCCCGCCGGTCGACGGGCTGGTCCAGGCGGGTGACGAGGCGGTTCCAGTCCCAGGCCCGACCCCGGGAGACGTCTCCGAAGAGATCCCCGGGCTTCATCTCGAGCCCGGAATAGTCGCGCCAGACCTCGGGGTAACCGATCATGACGCTGAACTTGGACATCTTCTCCAGGGCGCGGGCGCGGGTCTCCGGGCCCATCCAGGAAACCGCCTCGATCCGCCTGCGCATGGCGGCCCTGATGTCGGCGACCAGCCCCTCCATCAGGGCTTTGGATTCCGGCGGGAAGTAGGCGGCGACATAGTCTCGCCCGAGAGCCTCGCCGAGCCGGTCGTCAACGAGAGCCACCGCCCGCTTCCAGCGCGGCTGCTGCTCTGGCTGTCCGGTCAGCACCTTGCCGCGGAACTCGAAGTTCGCGTTGTCGAAGGCTGGCGCAAGGTAAGGGGCCGCCTCGTCGGTGATGCTGAGCGCCATGTAGGCCTTCAGGGTCGACAGGGGGGTCTCCGCGAAAATCCTGGCGATTTCCGGAAAGGCCTCCTGCTCACGCAGGACCACGCGGGTCACGCGGGAAAGGCCTGCGCCCTCCAGGAAGTCGGACCACGGGAAGCCGGGCGCGAGGCGCGATAGGTCCGTCGGCGTCGAGGGATTATAGGTGCGATCCCGGTCCCGGCGCTGGGCGTTGGTCCAGGAAATCGTCGCGATCCTCGTCTCGAACGCGAGGATGGCGTCCGCCGAGGCGCCGGGGTCAGCCCAGCCGGCAAGCGTCAGAAGGCGCTCCGCGTAGGCCCGGTACTCAGCGCGTTGCCGCTCGAACCGGGGCTCAAGGTAATAGTCCCGGTCCGGCAGGTTCAGGCCGGCCTGACCCAGATACGCCGCGTAGGCCTCCGGATTTCGGGCGTCATCGAAGATGGCGGCCGAAAAGACTGAGCCTCCGAAACCCTGAACTGACCGGCCCATGAGCCGGGCGATCTCGCGATGGGTGCGCGCCCGGCGGATCTCCTCCAGGCCGGGTCCGATCGGCAGGGCTCCCAGTTCGGCGATCCTGGCCTCGTCCATGTAGTTCCGGTAGAGAATCGCAAGCCGCGCCCGGTCCGCCTTGGGCGCCGGATCGGCTGCGGCCTTCTCGAGGACGGCGCGCATCCGCTGCGAGGAAAGCTCCCGCAGAATGTCGAAGGCCCCGAAGCTGGACCGGTCTGCGGGAATCTCCAGCCCGTCCAGATAGGCCCCGTTTGCGTGGCGGAAGAAGTCCTTCGAGGCGGGGGTGGCTGGATCCCGCCCGGACAGGTCGAAGCCCCAGGTCCCCATTCGCGGCGCTGAGAGATCCGCGGCGGCGGCGGGCAGGGCCAACGCGAAGGCGAGGGCGGCGAAGAGAAGGCGGGCGAGGGTCACGGGCAACTCCGGGCGATGACGAAGACCGCGACCAGAGTGGCGCCTGAGCCCCGCATGATCACGCACATTCTGACCCGCCCTGAGCCAGATGCGACAGTCCGCCGGGCCAGGCCCGCCGCCGCGGCGACTGCACCGGGGGCTCGCACCGGAGGCGCCCTTGGGCCATAGTCCTGACCGAGGGGGAGACCATGGCCTATCCGGCGCCCGGCGAATTCAAGGATGTCGTGCTGTTCCTAGCAACAGCCGGGATCGTCGTGCCGGTCTTCCGGCGCTGGAAGATCAGCCCGATCCTCGGCTTCCTTCTTGCGGGCGTCGTTCTGGGTCCCTCCGGGCTTGGCGCCCTGGCGTCCCATTTCCCCTGGGCGGCTGACGTCACGATCGACTCGCCGGAGGACCTCGGACAACTCGGGGAACTCGGCGTCGTCTTCCTGATGTTCATGATCGGTCTGGAGCTGTCCTGGGTGCGGCTCTGGCTCATGCGCCGTTACGTCTTCGGGCTGGGTGTCCTGCAGGTGCTCGGGTGCGGCCTCATCGTTGCGCTGATCACCCACGCCTTCGGTGCGTCAGTCACCACCGCGGCTGCGGTGGGCGCGGCCATGGCCCTGTCATCGACGGCGGTGGTCATGCCTATCCTGACAGAGAACCGGAGACAGCATGTCCAGGCCGGACGGGTCACATTCGCCGTGCTTCTGCTCCAGGATCTCGCGGTGGCTCCCATCCTCATCACCCTGGCTGTCCTCGGGCGGGAGGGAGGCGACGGGGCCCTCTCGGCGGAAAGCCTCCTCAGCTTCGCGCCCGCCGCCCTCGCCGTAGCGGCCCTGCTGGTCTTCGGACGTTTTTTCCTGCGTCCGATGATGCGCTCGGTAGCGCGAGCCAAGAGTGAGGAGCTCTTTGTCGCCGCCTGCCTTCTGGTCGTTATTGGCTCGGGGCTCCTGGCCGCAGTGGCCGGGCTCTCCATGGCGCTTGGGGCCTTCGTGGCGGGTCTGCTCCTCGCGGAGACCGAGTTCCGGCACCAGGTCGAACAGGTGATTGAACCCTTCAAAGGCCTCTTGTTAGGACTCTTCTTTCTGGCTGTGGGCGCGGGCCTGGACGTCGGCCGTCTTCTTCAGGAGCCATTCAAGATCCTGGGCGTGACTTTCGGCCTGATGGCGATCAATGCCGCTCTGATCTTTGGCCTGGCGAGGGCGTTCGGGCTCACCTCCCGGTCGGCGGCTGAGGCGGCTCTCTTACTTGCGGCCAGCGGCGAGTTCGCATTCGTCATTCTCGCTTCAGCCATGGACAAGGGCTTGGTCCCGCAGGACCTGGGCCAGAGCCTTCTGGTGTCCGCGACCGTTTCAATGATGAGTATTCCGGTGCTTGCCGCCTTGGGTCTTCGAATTGCCGGCCGGGCGACCGGTGGAGTCGCGGAGGCGCCCGCCGGGGCCGCCAGAGCACCCGAAGGGCGGGTCCTGATTGTCGGCTTCGGGCGGGTTGGCCGTCTCGTGGGGGAAATGCTGGACCGCCACGGTATCCCCTGGGCTGCTGTCGACATGGACGCCGGGGTGGTCGAACGTGGCCGGCGAAGTGGCCGGAATCTCTATTTCGGCGATGCATCTCGCCCGGGTTTTCTTCATCGCTGCGGTCTCGACACGGCTCGCGCTCTCGTCATCACCACCGATTCGAAAGGAGACGACGGCGGTGGTGTCGAGACCCTTGTGGCCCTGGCCAGGGATCAGAAGGCCGACATCTCGATCGTCGCCCGCGCTCGCGACAGCCAGCAGGCCCTTAGACTCTACGATCTTGGCGTGAGCGACGCGGTGCCGGAGACTGTCGAAGCCAGCCTTCAACTTTCCGAGGCGGTGCTGGTGGGGGTCGGCGTCCCGGCCGGACCGGTCATCGCCTCGATCCACGAACGACGCGACGAGTTCCGGCGCGAACTCAACAGAGGCGACGGGTTTCTGGCAAAACCCCGCCGTCATCCTGCAGGGGTCCGATCCTGACGGCGCTTCGAGGCTTGCCAGTGGATATTCCAGCGAATAAAGCCTGATGTTGCGTCAGCGACACTTCCACCTGATACTTAGGCTGATATAAAGCGGTCAAAGCGGTATCGTCTCCGCTGAGGGCAAGAGAGGGCTCTGTTATGAAATTCAAACTTTTGGCTGGAGCGGCCCTGGCCGCTGTGACCATCGCTTCGGGGGCTTCGGCCCGGGAAGTCGGCTGGTATGGGGCCGTCGATCTCGGCTATCACTGGCCGGCGGGTATCGACGCTAAGTCGAGCAACAACGCCGCCAACGGCAAGCCTTATAGCTGGAGCATCAACCAGGCTGCGGACTGGACGGGCTTCGCCCGGCTCGGTTACCAGGTCTCCAGTAACTGGCGCGTCGAGCTGGAGGGCGGCTATCGCCCCGGCGATATCGACTCGATCCGCGGCGGCGCCAGCAACGCGATCCAGGGCCTCTGCACCGCCGGCGTGGTTCGCACCGCGGCTGCGCCGAACTGCGGATCGCCCACCGGCAATCTGAAGACCTACACCGTGATGGGCAACGTCATTTACGACATCCTGCCCGACTCCGCTTTGAACCCCTATGTGGGCGTGGGCGTAGGCATCAATCAGACCACGGCGGATGCGATCGTCGGCCAGTTCTCCTCCATCACGCCGGCCGGCGCAGCGGCGACCCCCGCCAACCCCGCGCAGCAGAACCTGACCATCGACGATGACGATACGGCCTTTGCCTGGCAGGGTATCGCCGGCGTGGCCTGGGCCATTACCGATCGTCTGGACGCCGACCTGACCTACCGCTACCTCAG